>NZ_JAFMOT010000176.1:0-142274 GCF_019049695.1 Rahnella perminowiae | reverse complement strand
CACTAAGTGATAAACGATCTATCCACCGGTAATATATAATCTCTCTTGCTATCATCATTATTTGTTATTTTATTACCCTCATTCCCCGTTTTGTGGAAACAACAGCCGGCCCTCTGTGGCCGGTTTTTTTTTGGTTTACAAAGATATAATTACATACAGTGATATTCATCACTTATTATATCGCGCACATTAACTGTATTTATCCATAATTACTTCACATTATCTCCATCTTTCAAAGTACGATTTTCTTAATAGTTGATATCTAATCCATTAAATTAATAAGGTATTTTCGGAAGATTATTAATCCCTATTGGGGAGAGGCTTTGTTGGGCAGCAACACTTCAGATCCGTTACTATAGCCAAAGTCAGACCAATCCCGCTGCTCACTGCCGGGAAGAGCGATAGACTGCAGAGCCACGCAACAGCTTCTTTATTCAACAGTTCAGGGAACCTCATGCCACAACAGGATCAACTCGACAACCTCTCTAAAGCCAGAATGCTTCTGGCAACCCGCCGTTTTTTAAAACTCGACGAGTGGCTGTTGTCACTGATGCGTGGCTGGCAGAATCAGGGCGAAGGTCAAAGCGATTACGGCCTGCTGATGCACCCGGCGACCCTGTTTACCGGCACGGAATCGCCTGCGCTTAATCCGCTGGAAATTCTCAGCGACTGGGCGCAGCAATGCCCGCAGAGCTATCACGCTCACGTATTACTGGGCATGGTCTGGCATGAAAACGCCTGGTTAATCCGCCGGTCTCAGGGCGAAAATGAGATTGAAGATCACCAGTGGCTCGGTGCGCAGTTGTGTTGCGATTACGCCGTGCTGGCATTATTACGCGCTATCGAATTACATCCGCGACCGACCCACGCATTCCGCCATCTGATGAACCTCAGCGGAGGGTTCGGTGAGCCTTACTGGCTAAAATCCCTTTTCGCGGGCGAAGTACCTAAACCTCTGCATGAGAAGTTCTCGATTCAGGGCAGTGAAATCTGGCAGGCCGGTGTGGCGCATATTCATGCGCTCGGCTTTGAACCCGCCACGCACTGGCCACACATGTTACCCGCCGCGTTACGGCAAACCCGCAAAAACGGTGAAGAAGCGCTGGATTACTGGTTGCGCATGGCGATGTCCGTGCGTCACGCAGACGTCGGCACGATGGAATCCTATCTGTTATTCCATTCCGCTTTCTGGGGTGGCAGCGACGAGCAACAGTTGCTGATCATTGACGGCCCGTTGTGTGCGGAATTCAGTGATGAAGAACGTAACCAGTTCCGTGCGAATGCGCTGTGCGATGCGCTCTCCGGTGATATCGCCGAACGCGAATCGCCAGAGGCGCTGGCACTTGAGCAGCGGCTGGCCACTTTACTGGCCAGCCCGCTCGAGCCTGACACCCGCATCCGGCTGCTGGATCTCGCCGGAATTTGTACGGCGTACTGGCAGGATGATGATCAGGCCGGTCTGGCCGTTTATGACGCGTTATTTGCAGTGTCACCGCAGGCCATGCCCGGCCATTCTGCCCGCATGTTTATTTCCCGTGCTGTGCTGGCAAACGGCCATGAAGAAGGCTTGCCGGTACTTACCCAGTTACTGACCCGCGGCCTCAGCCAGGCCACTGATCCGGTGCTGGTGGCTTTTGCTGCCACGGCGTTGCAATTCGGATTATACGGGCTACCTGCCCGTCCGGAATTAAGTGAAGGGCTGATGGAACATGCGTGGTCGCTTATCCGGCAAGCCGGCGATGAACAGCCGGTCAGCGATCTGGTTACCCTGGCGCATGATATGGCGATCAATGATGATATTGATGCCGCCCATTTTCTGATGACCGGTATGGCGCGCCACGGCAGCGCCATTCATTGCTACGAACTGTATTTCTTCTACCGCAACGGCTGGCATCATGATGTGCCTGAGCATTTTCATAATGACAGTAATGCAATGGATTGTGTCCTCAGCGCCGCCCGCTCCGGCATGGTTCCGGCCATGTTTACCTGTGCTAACGCGCTGCGCGACGGGCTGGGCGGCGAACCGGATTATGAACAGGCGATGCAGTGGTATCAGCGGGCAATGGACGCAGGACATCTGTCCGCCGCTTACTACCGCGCCGGCTGTGCGCTGGATAACGGCTCAGACGCTGAGAAACGTCAGGCCGCAGAGGTCTGGCTACCGGAAATCCTGCATAACCCTGACCATCCTGATCGCGCCGAAGCCGCCTATACACTTGGCATGGCATGGCTGACCGGCACCGGGGTGAAGAAAAACCGTTATGTCGCTGCCAGGTTTATGGAATTTGTGCTTGAACTGAATCCGGCATCTGAGGCCGCGAAGCAGGTTCACGATGACCTCAATGGTTCCCTGCGTGCGAGGATGAATCTTTGGCAGGATAAGCGGAAAGCGGAAATGGAAGATCCGGTAGCGGAGTTTAGATTGCAGGCGCCGCTGCAATAGCGGGCTGATATCTTGGGTTGCCGCCCACGGTGTTGACTTTAAAGCCGCATCAGCAGCGGCGTCCTGCTTACCTCTCCCTCAGGGATTCTTTAACTTTATTCAGCGGCTTAATCAGATAATCCAGCACACTTTTCTGGCCGGTCTTGATGTCCACGTTCGCCACCATGCCGGGCACAATCGGGAACTGGCGTCCGGCTTTGTTGGTCAGGAAAGCTTTATCGGTACGCACATACACGCGGTAATAATACTGGTCGCGCTTCACTTCATCCTGCAACGTGTCCGGTGATACCCCTTCAACTTTGCCGTCCAGATCACCATAGATTGATGAATCGTACGCCGAGATTTTTACCGTGGCAGGCAGCCCGGGGCGGATATAGGCGATGTCGCGCGGGTTGATACGGGTTTCGATCAACAGCTGATCTTCAATCGGTACGATTTCCATCAGCTTACCGCCCGGTTGCAGCACCCCTCCCACGGTGGAAACCTGGATATCTTTAACAATGCCGTGAACCGGTGAATACAGCTCAGAGCGCGTAACCTGGTCCTCTTTACCGGCCATCACCTGTAATCCGGCATCCAGATCGGCGTTATTTTTCACCTGCTCCTCACGCGCACGTACCGCGTACTGGTTGATTGCATCGTCGATTTTTCCGCGCAGTTCACTGGCCTGACGTTTGAGACGAATAACCTCAACCTGCCCTGCAGCGCCTTTTGCCACCAGCGGTTGCGTCATGTTGATTTCATCATTCACCAGTCTGAGCGACTGTTGCAAATTCGCCACCGTTTCATCACGGTTCTGCTTACGCGATAAATATAACTGACGCTCACGCGCCACCAGCTCCGGCGATTTCATGGTTTCAGGGCTGAATTTCAGCGGCGCGCCGGTCAGTTCTGCACTCAGACGCTCCGAAGATGCGCGAAGTGTTCGCACACGGGAAGCCGCTTCGCCATAGTTCGACTGAGAACGCGTCGGGTCAAGCTGCGCCAGAAGCTGGCCGCGATTGACTACCGAGCCTTCCTGCACCATCAGTTTTAAAATTACGCCGCCGTCCAGTGAATCAATTTGCTGTGCCTTGCTCGATGGTGTCACTTTGCCGGTACCGACCGTCACTTCATCCAGCACGGCAAAACGTGCCCAGACGAAAAACACCAGCAAACTGCCCAGCGTGACCCAGATAATCCACGAGACTTTGCGACTTTCGGCCTCCAGTTCATCATGCAATGTCAGATGTGCCATGCAGTGTCCTTAGCAGCTCAGGCTGCGCCTTGTGTTTTATTGTCGCCCACGGCTGCTGCCGCAGCGGGCGTGGTACTGACAGCTTTGGCCAGGATCTGATCACGTGGCCCGTCTGCCACCACCCGCCCGTTATCCATCACCACAATCCTGTCCACCAGTTTGAGCAGTGCCGGACGGTGCGTCACGACAATCAGCGTCCGTCCTACAAGCCAGCTGTGTAACTGGCGGATGACATATTCTTCCAGCTGTTCATCCATCGATGCCGTCGGTTCGTCCATCAGCACCACCTGCGGATTACGCAGGATCATACGGCTTAACATCACCATCTGACGCTGACCGCCGGACAATCCCCGCCCGCCTTCGTTGATAATTTTATCAAGGCTCGATGCGTCGGCCTGCACCATAGACAGCGCGCCGCTGATACGCAGCGCCTGTAGCATTTCCTGGTCCGTGGCATGCGGATAACCCAGCATCAGGTTCTGACGTAACGTGCCGAAAAACAGCCGCGAATCCTGCGACAGATAACCGAGCTGGCGGCGGATATCCGCCGGTTCGACTTTGGTCATGTCAACGCCGTCGATGAGGATTTTTCCCTGTGACGGGCTGGCCTGGCCGGCCAGCAGTTTGAGCAATGTCGATTTACCCGCACCGACTTTTCCGAGGATGGCCACGCGTTCACCCGGTTTGATCTCCAGCTGGCCGATGCCTAATACATTCGGCGCGTTCTCTTTGTCGTAGGTATATTGCAGGTTGCGCACGTTGAAATGGCCGCTGAGCGTCGGGCAATGTGACAGCTCGGCATCAGCGGGCCGGTCAACCGGTTTTTTCAGTAATTCATCCAGTCCGCGCATGGCACTTTTAGCATGCTGCCAGCGGGAAAATACCATGGTCAGTTGCATCAGCGGTGCGATAGTGCGTGATGACAACATGCTGCTGGCGACCAGCGTACCGGTAGTAATGTCACCGCTGAGCACCAGATACACGCCGAACACCAGCATGCCGCCATAGGTCAGTTGCTGCACGGTGGAAGCCCAGCCTGTCAGGCGCGCGCCCCAGACACGTTGTTTCATGCCCACTGCGGCGCTGACTTCATGCGTCTGTTCCCACTGACGCTGAAAATAGGCTTCCGCCTGTAACGCTTTAATGTCTTCGATACCTTCGATGGTTTCCACCAGCACGGCGTTGCGCAGCGCGCTTTCCCGCATGCCTTCTTTTGCCAGTTTAGCCATCGGCCACTGGATCAGAATGCCGGGAATGACAATCAGCGGGATCGCCAGCAGCGGAATAATGACCAGCGGGCCGCCGATGAAAAACATGATGCCAAGGAACAGCAACACAAAAGGCATATCCGCCGCCGCACTGATGGTGGTCGAGGTCAGCAGTTCACGCACCTGATCGATTTCACGCAACTGAGAGATAAAGGAACCGGTGGATTTTGGCCGGTCATCGTTTTTAATATTCATCGCCCGCACGAAAAACAACGAGGAGACTTTCAGGTCGATTTTTTTGCCCATCAGATCTGACACCAGCGTACGCATCAGACGGATGACATATTCCATGGCCGCCGCCAGCACCACCCCGAAAAACAGCACCCATAAGGTCGGGTAAGATTGCGCCGGGATCACACGGTCATACACCTGCATTGAGAACAAAATACCGGCCAGCGCCAGTACATTACCGAGAACGGAGGCCAGTGAAATTTCCGCGATTTTGCGTCCTGAACCACGGAAATTTTCCCAGAACCAGTGTTTTTTATGCGGCTGAACGAACGGGTCGATACGCTGATCCCGCCCGCGTGCGGCAACGCCCATCAGAAAAACCGGGCCGGTGCTTTGCTCAAGCAACATCACCAGTTCGGCGGAACGCACTAAATTGCCGCCGTCGCTCAGCCAGTAATCGACAGTGCCGTCATCGTGCAGATTTTCCAGTACCGCAATGCCGCCCTGTTGCAGGGTAATAATGGCGGGCAATACTTCCTGACGCCAGCGCACCTGATTCCAGCTGACCATACCGACCTGAAGCCCCATCAGGCCGCTGAGCCGGTCCAGCTGACGCCGCAACGGCTGATGTTCAAACCAGCGCATCTGCTGGCGAAGATAAAGCGGATCTGCTGGTTTGCCGAATGTTTCGGCCACGCGCCCCATGGCGCTTATCCAGACGTCGATCGACAAAGGTGCAGGGGCTTCATGACTCATTTCAACCTCGATATCGAATGCTTCTGGTTTATTCCCGTCCTGCCCGATCCTTACAGCGACGGGATGGTGTCACCTGTTTGTTTGTGTCGGTCGATACCTAACATATCGACCAGATTGTCTACCGCAGCGGCGTAGCGCACCGTCGCGTCCCAGCCGTCATACAGCGCGCCAATACGCGACGTATCGGCCTGAAAAACGTCCTGCTCAACACTGAGCAAATCGTTCAGACTGCGCTTGCTGAGTTTGTACTCGTCCTGATAGACGCTGCGGGTATGCGTCGCGCTGCCGAACTGTTCCTCGCCCGCGAGCTGGCGCTGCTGACCGCCGATCATGTCGGCATAAGCCGCCGATGCTTTCTGGTTGATATCCAGCTTGGCTTTTTCGACTTCGGCCTGTGCCGCCTGCCGCTGACCTTCTGCCGCGCGAACTTTGGCACTGACCGCCCCGCCCTGATACACCGGCGCATCCACCGCCAGTTGTACCTGATCGTCCCAATAGGAACCGCCACCGCCGCTGTTTTCATAGCGCGTACGTCCTGCCTGCACTTTCAGGGTCGGCCAGTGCTGAGCTTCGGTCTGATTAACTTCCTCGATCGCCGCCTGCTGTTTAGCCTGTGCGGCCCGCACCAGCGTGCTGTTTTCGTAAGGGATTTTGTTGAGGGTGACTTTCTGATCCAACAGGCTTTGCGGCAGATCCGGTAAATTGTCGGAAACCACGCCGGTCAGCACCGTCAGTTGTGCCTGTGCGGAACGTTGCTGGGCGCGATATTGCTCAACCGTGGCTCTCATCCCGGCAATACGCGTTTCTGCCTGCAACACGTCAGACTGCGAACTCAGCCCGGCGTCTGCCCGCAGTCTGGCGGTGTCACGCACACGTTCGAGAGAAGCGATATTGTCACGCGCCGCCAGGCTCAGCGCCTGATAGCGTTTGACCGAGAGATAGGCCTGCAGGGTGCTGAGCGCCACGTCGGTCATTGTGCTGTAAAGCGAATAACGATAGGAATCAGACAGGTATTCCTGCTGACTGATGCTGCCGCCGGTACGACCGAAGTCATACAGCAACTGGCTGAGCTGGACGCCCGCCGACGCGTTGTTGCTCAGGCTCCCTGCCGAGTCGGTCTGATGCGATTTCCCGGCGGTTCCCTGTAAGGAGATTTGCGGGTACCACGCACTTTTGGCCTCATCAAGGTTGCCTCTGCCGACGCGGATTTGCGCCGCCGCTTCTGAAATTTGCGGATTGCGCGCAAACGCCCGCAGGATAGCATCCTGCAACGTCAGGCTGGCACGCATCTCCTCAGTCGGCGCGGCCTGCCAGTTAAATTCCGGCTGTTTAACCGCCGCCATCCCCCCCGAATTCCCTGTTAAAACCGTCAGACACAAGGTGCCCAATATTGCGGTCAGTGACCGCATCACTTTCTTATTTTTCATTACCGACACCACTTAATTACGCCGATTTTTTGTGGGTACTGCTCTCTCCCCTGCGAAGGGGAGAGTTGGGACGGGGTATCAATGGCATCGCAGTCGCCAGCAAAAAACCCTCCCCGCCTCCCCCTTCACAGGGGGAGGCGTACAGAATTAACTCTGCTGTACGTGCAGACCGTGTTGCACCAGAACGTCTCCCAGAGTGTTTGAGGTATCCAAAGATGCGTTGTGATAAACGTCGAAGGTCAGTCCGTCCACCGTACGTTGCCCGGTTTCGTTCCATGCGCCGTCGGTGCCCATTTGCAGATTCACCAGACTGCCCTCGCCCCCCCTGATGATCACTTCGTCGGACGGGTTATCCTTCACATTCAGCGCCTCATGCAGGTTCAGTGAGATGCTGTTAGTGCCGGAATTGCCTAAATCGAAGATATCGATATGTTCAACTTTCAGCCCGAGCAGCGTCAGGTCCAGATGCTGATGGGTGCCCGCCAGCAACAGGGTATCGACACCGGTTCCGCCGTCGATTTGCGAGAAATCGAGGGTATGAACCGAAATGGTGTCATTGCCCGCGCCGCCGAGGGCCACGCCGTCAATGGCCGTCAGATCAATGGTCATACCGCCAATAGAGAATGCTGTATCCGCGTGCGCGATGGTGTCTGCAGTGGTGGTGTCAGGCGTGGTGGTAGTTGAAGAGCTGTTGTCCGCAGTGACCAGCGGATCTGTCAGCGTACTGGTAGCATGCGTCGCTGAAGTATCGCTGGTTGCACTGCTGGTATCGGTGGTGTGAACCGCCGCCAGTGTATGGGTATCGTCCACGGCCAGTGACTGAACGGCCAGGCTGCTGGTCTCTGCCGGCAAGGTAGAACCGACGGTCAGCCCGACATGGGCATCGAATCCGTTACCCGCCGCATCCACCGCTTTCAGTTCCACCACCGCGCCGAGCAGTGCGTTCAGTAAGCCCACCAGTCCGTAGCTGCTCAGCAGCGCACTGGACAGTTTCACTGTCCACGAACCGTCTGCCTGCACGGTCCCTGCCAGCGTATTGCCCAGCAGAGTGACACTGACCAGGCCACCTTGAGCGATGTTGCGGCTGGTCCCGCTCAGTGTCAGACCCTGACCGCCGAGAATGCCGCCAACCACACCGAGCGTCAGGCCGAGCAGTGGATTCAGCGCCACCAGCGGCAATGCATGTGTCAGTACGTTCAGCGGGTTAGAAATGATTGCAGTGTTGCCCACAAGATCCGCAACCGAAACAGAGACCTGCGTCGAACCATCCGCCAGCCCTTTCAGCTCTGCCGAGGTGAACGGCACACTCCACGCGCCGTTGGTGATGGTACCGGTGTGCGTCACGCCACCAATAGTGACCGACACCGTGCCGTTGAGCAGGTTGGAGGTCCCGGTAATATTAGTACTGGCACCCGCTTCAGCGGCATTCAGATAACCGTCTCCGCCAAACAACGAGCCGAGTGACAGCGTTGGCAGGGTGTGAATACCCACCGTTGCTGTCGCACTGCCGCTGACGGCATGACCGGCAGCATTGGTTACCGACGCACCGACATTCAGCGCACCGTCAAGCAGGCTGGAGAGGGTAAGCTGCGGAATGGCCACACTGAAGGTGCCATCCGCTTTCACCAGTGCCGTCAGGGTATTGCCGCCGACGTTCAGGGTCACGGTCGATCCCTGCGCATTGGTGGTGGTTCCGCTGATGGTCTGAGTGAGCAGTGCATCCGCCGCGTTCAGCAGGCCATCACCAAATAACGGATTCAGCGTGATGGTTGGCAGTGACTGCGATACCACGTTCAGCAGGTTGGTGACCGATGCCGGGTTACCGGAGCCGTCCACCAGGCTGGCGACCACCGATTGAGTGCCGTTGAGAATAGCGCCCAGATCCGTCACCGGTACCGTCACGCTGAACACGCCGCCAGCGCCCACATTGGCAAGGTAGTTTTTGCCATTCAGGGAAATCTGCACTTGGGTGCCTTGCGCGACGTTGGTCGCGATACCGCTGATGGTCTGACCGGTCAGCAGGTCAACCACGTTCAGCACGCCATCGCCAAAGACCGGATTCAGGACAATCGATGGCAGATTGTGAATACCGACATTCAGCCCCACGGTATTTGACGCCGTGTTACCCACTTCATCGGTCACGGTGGTGACGATGGTCAGATTGCCGTCAAGCAATCCGGCAAGTTGCAGCGGGGTCAGTGACGCGGAGAATTTGCCGTCACTGCCAACGGTTGCTGTCAGGTTGATCAGGCCGCCGCCGACGTTAATGTTGACCGTTTCGCCGACGTGCCCGTTGGTGACCGTACCGCTGATGGTCTGTGTCAGCAGCGCTTCAGCCGCATTCAGGATGCCATCTGCACCGAAAACAGGATCCAGCACAATTTTCGGTACCGCGTTAATAATGGAAGTCAGCGTGCTGCTGCTGGTGCTGGTATTACCGCCGTTGTCGGTAACAGAAACCACGACCGGGAAGGTGCCGTCGCCCAGCGCTTTCAGGTCACCCGGTTGCAGGGTGATGCTGAATGCGCCCGTCCCGTCGGTCGCGCCGAGGAAGGTTTTCCCGCCCAGCGTGACCTGCACCTGCGTTCCCGACGCCACGCCGCTGACTGTCCCGCCAATCACCTGGGTAGTGAGTGCGTCCGCTGCGTTGAGCAAGCCGTCGCCCAGGACCGACGTCAGGTTAATGACCGGCCTGACGAGATCCAGCACCGCATTCGCGGCCGCGCTGCCAACATTACCCGCCGCATCCGCCACCGTCACACTGACCGCAGCGGTCGTGCCACTCAGCAAGCCGAGAACGGACGGCGGAACAGTGACCAGGAAATGTCCGGTCGCATCAACTACGCCGTTAATGGTTTGTGTGCCGACCTGCACAGCGATCGCGGTACCTGCCGCAACGTTCGAGACCGTACCGCTAATCGTCTGATTAACCAGCAGATCAGCGATATTGAGCACGCCGTCACCAAACACGGTATTGAGCACCACCTGCGGCAGATTGTGGATGGCAATCCCCACCGGAATAGGGGTAGAAGACGTGTTGCCCGCCGGGTCTGTCAGGGTGATACCCAGATTCAGGGTGCCATCCAGCAGTGCGCCCAGATCGCCCGGCTGGATCTGGATATTCCAGGTGCCTGCCGTCACGGTAGTGTTATAGGTTTTACCGCCAAGGGTCACGGTCACCAGCGTGCCGTCAACCGCCGTCGCTGCGCCCCCGATGGTTTGTGCCAGCAGAGATTCCGCCGCATTCAGCAGGCTATTGCCGCCGAAGATTGGCGTGAGGTCGCCCAGCACCGGCAAGGTTTTCAGCACATCAAGATTAAGGGCTTCAACCTTGGTGTTCCCCGCCGCATCGGTCAGGGTGAGATTGATAACCTGCGCACCATCGGTCAGTGCGCCGAGAACGGCGGCCGGTATGGTAAGTGACCACAATCCGTTAGCGCCCACGATTGCCGACAATGGCGTACCGTCAATTACCGTTGAGATAACTGACCCGACGCCCGCGCCAATCACCGTGCCGCTGAGGGTTTGCGCTACCTGCGATTCCGCCAGATTAAGGAAACCGTCGGTCAGCCCCAGTCCGCTGGCCACATTCAGATCCAGCAGTTTGTTGAAGAAGATATCCAGACCGGTACTGACGCTGGTGGTGTTACCCGCCGCATCTGTTACGGTGGCGGCCAGGGTCAGGGTACCGTCATTGAGCAAAATCAGTTGTTCAGGTGTCAGGTTAAGCGACCATGCACCGCCAGGCTGGATAAGCGCTGTCCCAATAGAGGCGCCGCCCAGAGTGACGTTCACTGTCTGCCCGTCCGCACCGCTGGAGGTCCCACCCACCAGCACGTTGAGCAGTGATTCCGCCAGATTAATGACGTTATTACCGGCAACCGCATTCAGCGCCAGTAACGGCGCTGACGTATCAACGTTCACCGTATGCGGAACCGCCGTACCCACGTTGCCTGCCGCATCCGTGAGGGTGGCGGAGATCACGTTGGTTGCGCCGGTGCCTTGCGGTAATGCCTGCAAATCGGCGGCGGGTACGCTGACTGACCAGGTGCCGCCGGTCTGCACGGTGCCGCTGTAGGTTTTGCCATTCAGTGTGACCGTGACCACACGGCCCACTTCACTGGTATCCGCCGTCCCTGAAATCAGCTGGGCGGATTTCGACTCGGTATTATTGAGAATATCATCGCCGGTAAAGGCGCTGATGGTCAGGGTCGGCGCAGTGGTATCCACCAGCACGCCTTGCGTGACATTGGTCACCGGAATAAGCGTTGATGCGGTCACCGTCGTGGTCGTGCCATTCACAAATTCGGAGGCTGGAACAGGCAGTGTCCAGACGTCGGCGTTAACCGTCGTCGTGTGCAGATTCCCGCCGACAGTGACGGTGACCAGTGTGCCATCCGGCACATTCACTGTTTTACCGGAAAGGGTAATGTCCGCCGGATTGCCATCCGCCACGTTAATAATGTTGTCACCGGTGACCGGATCAAGGGTGATGGAGAACTCAGGGGGTATCAGGTTTACCGTGACTGGCAATGATGTTGCCGTCGCCGGGTTACCCGCCAGATCACTCACTGCGACACCAATCGTCTGACCGGTTGACAGCGTACCGAGTTCGTCCGGGGTCAGTGTCACACTCCATGAACCGTCACCCTGCACCGTTGCCTGATGGCTGATGCTGCCGACCGTGACTGTCACCTGCTGTCCCGCCTGCACATTCACCGTCGTACCGGTAATGGTTTGCGTGCTCTGGCTCTCGGCGTAGGTCAGATCAAAACCGGCACCGGCAAAGGACGTCACCGCCACGGAAGGCAGTTGTGTCACGGCAATGCCGACATCCGCCGAAGCTGAACCGGTATTGCCGCCGCCGTCCGTGACAGACACGGAGATTTGCTGAGCGCCCTGCGGAAGATCGGCGATTTCACCCGCTGTCACCGGAACCGTCCAGTTACCGTCCGCATCCACCGTCACACCCGGAAGAGGTATTCCGCCAAGGGTGACCACCACAGTTTGCCCCGTTCCCGACAGCCCGGTGGTCCCGGTCAGGGTCAGCGGTGTGGCAGCTTCAGCCGCACTCAGATAACCATCGCCAAACGGCGTATTGATGGTGACATCCGGCACGGTGAGATAGCTGTTAAACGGCTGCGTCGCAGGCGTACTGTTGCCCGCGGCATCTGTCACCGTCACGTTGATATCATGCAGACCACTGCCCAGAGAATTCAGTACGCCTGCAGGCAGACTCACCGACCAGTCACCGGTCGACGGATCGACGGTCGCGGTATAGGTGGTGCCAGCCACATCAATGGTCAGTTTAACGTTCTGGTTGTTGCCGGTGATGCCGGTATTACCGGTGATGACATTGACACCGGCCGCTTCCGCAATATTCAGGCTGCCGTCAGCAAAAGGTACGTTGATAACCGGCACCGGCGCGGACAGATAAGAGGTGAAGCTTACTGACGCATCAGTATGGTTCCCGACGGCATCGGTCGCCGTCACGGTAATGTCGTGTGTCGCCGTCGCCAGACCCAGCGTTGCCAGCTGGGCGGGTGTCAGGTTCAGGCTCCAGTTACCGGTAGCCGGATCCACTATGGCTGTAAACGGACTGCCGGTTATGCCCGCGATAGCCACACTGACGGTTTGCCCGGCTCCGGTCACGCCGGTAGTACCCGTGAGCGTCTGGCCACCAACAGCCGTGGATTCCGCAATGTTCAGCGTACCGTCACCGAATGGCAAATTGATGGTCGGTGCAGGAACGTTGTGGATTTGTACACCGACAGAAACCGGCAGCACAGATGAGTTGCCCGCACTGTCGGTCACGGTCACCACCACCGGCCAGCTGCCATCCTGCAATGCCAGCAGTTCAGGGGACGTCAGCGAAACGCTCCAGGTTCCCGCCGCAGAATCGACCACAACCGGTACCGCGTTACCGTTGATGACCACGGTCACGGTCTGCCCCGGACTGGTGATCCCGGTGGTACCGGTAATCACCTGACCTGCCGGGTTTGACGCTTCATCGAAATTCAGAATGCCATCGCCGAATGGCTGATTAATGCCAGCCACTGGCAGAACATGGGTCAGAGCGGTGAAATCAAGGGTACCGGCCGCACTGGTATTCCCCGCGCTGTCGGTTGCGGTCACACTGATGGTGTGCGTGGCATCCGCCAGCCCCTGAAGCACACCGGAAGGCACCGTCGCCGTCCAGGTGCCATCATTGCCCACGGTGGCCAGCACCGGCGTGCCATCGACCGTCACCAGAACGGTCTGACCCGCGCCGGTAATGCCGGTTGAACCGGTAATCAGCTGATTACCCGCCGCTTCGGTGGCGTTCAGAATGCCGTCCACAAACGGGGTATTGATGGTCGGTACCGGCAACGCAGACAGTTCGATATCCAGACTGGCGCTGGAAGACGCCGGGTTACCGGCAACATCTTCTGCCGTCACGGTCACCTGCACGATACCGCTGGTCAGTCCGCTGAGCAGGCCCGGCGAAACGATGGCCGTCCAGCCGAGTCCGTCAGGGTTCACCGTACCGGAAATTGGATCCGCCAGCCCCGGCACCGTCACCTGCACAGTCGTTCCCGGTGCCAGACCTGAGCTGGTTCCACTGAGGGTGAAACCGTTGGCCGCTTCACTGATATTCAGAATACCGTTCCCGGCAATCACACCAAAGGTCAGCACGGGTAATGCGTGCGTCGAAAGCGTGAAATCAGCAAAGGTACTCACGTTATTCCCGGCCGCATCGGTGACACGGACGTCGATGGTTTTGCTGCCATCGGTAGTAATGGCCTGCACATCTCCGCCCGGAATCGTGAGACTCCAGGCACCGGTACCGTCCGCGGTCGTGGTGTAATCTTTTCCGTTGAGCGTGACGGTAACGGTCAGGTTAGGATCCGTCGAACCACTGACCGGAATACCCAGCGCGGCTTCCGCCAGATTAATGATGTTATCCCCGCCGGTATCGACGGTCACGGTCAGTATCGGCGCCGCCGTATCAACGGCCACATTGTGTGTTACCGTCGCCACGTTTTGCGCCACGTCATCTGCGGTGGCGGTGAAGGTATTATTGCCGGCTGGCAGCGCCTGAACCTGAGCAGCCGTCATCGGGAAGCTCCAGCTACCGTCGGCCTGCACAGTGGCTGTATAGGTCGCGCTGTAGTTTTCGCCGGTAATGACCACGGTGACGGTGCCATTCACAGGAACATGAGCGGAAGTTCCGCTGACAGTCATTCCCTGATTATGCTCAATGATATTAATGTAATCATCGCCGGAAATGGCATTGATGGTCAGGGTTGGCAGGTCACCCGGCTGGGTGATAACCGTGGCGTTGTGCGAGGCAGATGCCGGGTTACCGGCCAGATCCGTGGCGGTCGCCGTGACGGTAACCGGCCCGTCAGATAAGTTACCCAGATCAGCCAGAGGCACGGTAGCCGTCCAGTTGCCATTCGCATCAACCACGGCGTTGTAGGCTTTACCGTTAAAGCTCACCACCACAATCTGTCCGTTTTCGAGATGGGTGGATGTCCCGGTGATCGGAATATCCGCGCCTTTTTCGATCGCATTAATGTAATCGTCGCCGGACACCGCGGTAATCAGCAGCGTCGGCAAATCAACCGGATTAGCATCCACGCTGAAGGTATGCGGGGCTGTAGTGCTGTTCCCTGCCGCATCAGTGATCGTGGCGGTCAGCGTATACGTGGTATCTGTCAGCGACTGCACGACACTACTTGGCAGTGTAAAGCTCCAGGTACCATCCGGCTGAACCACTGCGGTGTACGTCACATTGTTAAAACTCAGCACTACGGAAACGGTTTGACCGGCATCCGGGATATCCGCGCTTCCGCTGATTACCACAGGTTGCAGCGATTCGGCCGCATTAATAATGTCATCCGTCGCCACCGGGTTAAAGGTTAGCGTTGGCAAGGTATAGTCGACGGTAATAGCGCTGTTAACGGTGCCCGCGTTACCGGCACTGTCAGTGGCAGTCACTACCACGTTTTGCGGACCTTCCGGTATCGCCTGCAAATCTGCCGCACTGAGGTTCACCGTCCAGATACCATTGGCATCAACAACAGCGGAATGATCCACCCCTCCGATATTGACCACCACGGTCTGGCCTGCGCCTGTGACTCCGGTGGTACCGGTGAGCGTCTGATCGGTATCCGCTTCCCGCTGATTCAGGAAGGTATCGCCAAACGGCGTTTCAATGGTGGGCACCGGCACGTTCTGCGTCGCGAGCTCAATATTGACCGGTGGCAGCGTAGTGGTGTTACCTGCCGCATCGGTCAGTTCAGCGGTCAGCGGATAACTGCCGTCAGCCAAGCCGTTGAGGGTATTGGCCGGAATGGTGGTGCTCCAGCTGCCGTTTGGCTGTACTTCTGCGGTATATGTCTGTCCATTGAAGGTCAGTGTCACCGTCTGCCCTGCATCGGCCGGATCACTGGTTCCGCTCAGGGTAATCGGCGCGCCAGCTTCGGCCGCGTTAATCACGTTGTCCGTCGCCACATTATCGAGTGACAGCGAAGGCGGTGTGAAGTCCACATCCACCGATCCCGGCAACGTAGCGGTGTTGCCTGCGGCGTCGGTCACATTCACAGTGAGGGTTTTCGTCCCTTCACCCAGCCCCTGTAAATCCGCCGAAGGAATGGTCACGGTCCAGCTACCGTCGGTTGCCACCGTACCGGTGTAAGGCGTGCCGTCAATGATGACTGTCACCGTCTGACCGTCACCGGTCAGCCCCGTTTTACCGGTCAGTATCTGATCGGTGGCAGCCTCCGTGCTGCTCAGCAAACCATCGCCAAACGGCGTATTCAGCGTCGGTTGCGGCAATGTGGTGTAAATGCCCAGATCCTGCGTCGCCGTAACCGCGCCCTGATCGGTCGTCACGGTAGTTACAATGACGTGGCTGGTGCCGTCCGCCAGGTTAGCGACATCCCCCGAGGGCACATTAATGGTCCAGTTGCCGTCAGCGTTGGTCTGCGTGGTATAGGTCACCGTGCCCAGTTTGACGGTAACCGGCGTACCTTCCGGCACGTTGGCGGTTTTACCGCTGATGTCAAAACCTGCGCCCGCTTCGGTGGCATCGATTTTATTATCGCCGGTAATCGGGTTGATGGTCACTCCGCCCAGCGCACTGTTAACCGTGAAGTCTTCGCTGTTGCTGGCCGGGTTGCCGGCTTTATCGGCGACAGAAACCTCAATGGTTGCGGTGCCGTTTTGCAGCGCCTGCAAGTCAATCGCCGAAACGCTGACACTCCATGCACCGCTGGCTAACACCGTCGCCTGATATGTTCCGCTTCCGATACTTACGGTGACAATTTGTCCGGCTTCAACTTGAGTTGTCGTGCCGCTGACAGTCTGCGGGTTGGTGCGTTCCGCGCCATCGAGCGTGCCGTCTCCGGCAAACAGATCAATCTCAATCGTCGGCAATAATGCCGGATCCGCTTTCACCGTCACCGGTGTGGTTGCGGTTCCTGCGTTACCGGCAGCATCGGTGACGGTGACCGTCAGGATGTAAGTGCCATTGGCGACATTCGCCAGTGCATCCGCCGGAATGTTGACTGTCCAGCCACCGCCAGTCACCACGGTACCTGTATAGGTATGACCCGCAATACTGAGGGTAACACTATCCCCGGCCTCACCGGCACCGGCAGTGCCACTGACAGGAATAACCGCCCCTGCTTCTGCGGCATTAATGATGCCGTCACCGGCGACCGGGTTGATAGTAACTACCGGTGCCACCGTATCGATGGTTACCGGCACAGAAATATTACTGGTATTTCCCGCCGCATCAGTCACCGTAACCTGTACGGCGGCCGGTCCCTGAGGGATGGCCTGCAAATCTCCGGCAGGTACGATGGCGCTCCAGTTACCGTTAGCATCCACCGTGGCAGTGTACAGAATACCGCCGACGGTGACCGTGACGGCCTGTGCGTCGCCGCTTACCCCGGTGCTGCCGGTCAGTGTCTGCCCGGCAGCAGCCTCACTGGCATTCAGTTGTTTATCGCCAAAGGGGGTATCAAGCGTCGCAACGGGGAGGGAGTGAATGATCACACCGAAGTCACTGCTGCCGGATACCGGATTGCCTGCGGCATCTGTCGCGCTGACTTTCACCGTGTTGTTACCGTCACTGAGCAGTGCCAGATCGGCTGCCGGGATCGGCGTACTCCAGGCACCGCCAGTGCCGGTGGTTGCCGTATACGTTTTGCCGTTCAGCGTAATGGTGACCACGCTGTTCACAGGCACATTAGCGGACGTCCCGCTGAGAGTAATGCCGGCGGCGGCTTCACTGGCATTGAGCTGGTTATCGCCCGCCACCGGATTAACCGACAGCCCGCTGAGCTGGTTGTTGACCGTCAGGGTTTCGCTGCCGGTCGCGATATTGCCCGCTTTATCTGCCACGGATACGTTGATCGGGGTGGTGCCGTTGGCGAGGGTCGCCAGATCCGCAGCCGGGATACTGATGCTCCAGTTTCCGCTTGGCTGTACCACAGCCGTGTAAGAATGACCGTTAAGCAAGATCAGCACTGTCTGGCCCGCTTCAACCTGTGAGGTCGAGCCACTGAGTGACTGCGCGGTTTGTTGTTCTGCGCCATCCAGTACATTGTTACCCGCAAAAGTATTCACGGTGATGGTCGGACCGTTGGCCGCATCTGCGACCAGTTGCACGTTTGAACCCACAGTGGTGGTATTACCGGCTGCATCTGACAGCTGGACTTGCAGAGGATAGTTGCCGTCCGCAATCCCGCTAAACGCGGCAGCAGGCACGGAAACACTCCACTGGCCGTTGGGCTGCACGATGCCGGTATAGGTTTCACCGTTGAGGGTCACGGTTACAGTACGTCCTGCTTCAGAAATAGAGGCGGTGCCGGTGATCGCCACGCCTGCGGCCGCTTCAGTACCGTTGATATATCCGTCGCCGGAAACCGGGTTAACGGTCAGAAGCGGCGCGGTAAAATCAGCCGTGGCATTGCCGCTTATGGCAGCGGTATTACCTGCACTGTCCGTCGCGGTAACAGAGATAGCCACATTGCCCTGCGGCAGCGCCTGCAAATCTGCGACCGGAACCTGAACTGACCAGTTGCCGTCTGCGGCCACTGTCGCGTTATAGGTGTGTCCGCCTAATGTGACGGTCACCGTCTGACCATCACCAGATTTACCCGTTGTGCCGCTGAGAGTTTGTCCGACGGCGGCTTCTGCGCTATTGAGCAGGCCATCACCAAACGGCGTATTGAGAGTCGGTACCGGATTGGTGTTGTCGATACCGATATTAATGCTGTTGGATAAAATTACCCCGCCCGGCCCTTCGACAGTGGCAGAAATGCTGCTGAGGTCCGGATTCGCGCCCTTAATATCCCCAATCTCACCCGTGCTTAACAGCATGAACCATCTGCCATTCGCCCCCACCGTGGCTGTTTTAAACAGCGAACCGAAACGCACAGTGACGATGGCATTTTCCGCAACACCCAGTGTGGTTCCGCTGATTTCAATGCCGTTTGCGGTTTCAACGGCATTAATCACGTTATCACCGGTCACCGGATCAATCGCAATACCGTTCTGTGAGGTATCAACGTCGAAGGTATCGCTGCCGGTCGCCGGGTTACCGGCTTTATCAGAAACGCTGACATTGATGGTTTTGGTGCCGTCAGTCAGTGTGACCATATCAGCCGCCGGAATAATCACACTCCAGTTGCCGCTGGCCTGTACCGTGGCCTCGTAGATGCGGCCGTTGAGCGTAACAGTGACGATCTGGCCGGCTTCGACGAGCGTCGTGGAGCCGGTCAGCACCTGCGCCGTCTGCACTTCTGCGCCATCAACCACCTTATCACCACCAAACGCGTTCACCGTAATGCCCGGCTGGAGGGTGGAATCGGCAGCCACGTGCAGCGGACGGGTGCTGGTCGTGGTATTACCCGCGGCATCCGTCAGGGTAGCGCTGATCGGGAAATCACCGTTGAGCCCGCTCAGCGTACCCGCCGGGATTGACGTGCTCCAAGCACCGTCAGCACCCACAATGGCGGTGAACGGATGGCCGTCAATCGTGATATTCACCGTTCTGCCGGAGTCTGCGGCCGAGGCCGTACCTGTTAAAGTCAGTGCGCCAGCGGCTTCGGCCAGACTGATCTGCCCGTCTCCGGCCAGCGGATTGATCACAAGCGTCGGAGCCACCGTATCGACTGTCACCGGCGTCGTGATGCTGCTGTGGTTACCCGCCGGATCTGTCACGACGACCACGATATTATTGCTGCCCTGCGGCAGGGCACCGAGTACGGATGACGGCACCGTGACGGTAAACGTACCGTCCGGTGCTACGGTGCCGGTAATTTGCTGACCGCCCACCGTGACAGTCACGGTCTGTCCGTTGCCGGTCAGACCGGTATTCCCTGTCAGTGTCTGGCTGGTCGTGGATTCGCTGGCATCAAGGGTGTTGTCACCGCCGAATACCGGATCCAGCGTCGGCGGTACACCGTGGATAGCCACATTGAGACCCGTCGTCTGGCTGAGGGTATTGCCTTGTGAATCCACCATGCTGACCGTCACGGTAGTCGAACCGTCAGCCAGTGCCTGTAAGTCCGCTGGAGAAATGCTCAGACTCCATCCGCCACCCGTGGTGGTGGTCGTGTGATAAACCACACTGCCTACCGTGACGGTAATTTCTGTTCCGGCTGGCACATTGGCTGTCGTCCCGGTGATCACCAGTGCGCTTTGCGCTTCGCTGGCATTGAGCTGGCCATCACCGGAAACCGGATTGACGGTCAGGATCCCGGCGCTGTCGCTGATGATAAAACTTTCCGGCGCAGAGGTCGGGTTACCTGCCGCATCGGTCAGGGAGGCCGTTAGCGTATAAGCCCCTTCTGCCAGCGCAGAGACAATATTTGCCGGGATGGTCACAGACCAGGTGCCATCAGCACCGACGGTTGCACTGTAATGAATGCCGTTGAGCACGATATCCACCGCACGGCCTGCTTCAGAAACAGATGCCGTACCGGTGAGGATCAGCGGTTGCTGATGCCCGTTTGCATCAATAACGTTATCGCCATCCACAGGATTTATCGTCAGCGCTGGCGGCGTGGTATCCACCACCACCGTCACACTCCTGGTTACTGTTTCGCCTGACGTGTTAGTCAGGGTCACGGAAATGACATAGGTGCCGTCCGCCAGCGTTTGCAGTTCGCTGGCAGGAAGAGGAACGTTCCAGCGACCGCTGCCATCCACGGTCGTGGTGAAGGTTTTTCCGTTGATCGTCAGCACTATCGTGCTGCCGGCAGCCGCGTTGGTCGATATGCCGCTAAATGTTTGCTGGCTGGCAACGGCGACGCGGTTTAGGGTGTTATCGTTGGCAAAGGTCGACAGCGTCAGGGTGGGTGCAGCGCCCCCGGTCGTGCCGCCGTTATTTCCCCCATTATTGCCACCGCTATTTCCGCCTGTGCTACCCCCACCGGTATTCCCGCCCCCGGTATTTCCACCCCCGTCACTGCCGCCGTTATTGCTGCTGCTACCGCCACCACCGCCGCTTCCCCCTGCAGCAATAGCGATACCTGCACCCAGGGCAAGCACACCCAGCACAGCCCCCAGAACAGCAGGATCAAAATTCGAGGAGTCGATAAGCAACGCACCGACATCAGGAAGGGTCTCATAGGCGGGAACAATCGGAACAGCTCCCGCTGTCGCGCCGGTATCGATAAAAGCGGCGTGTTCGACAGGATGCTCACCATCATCGAAAATCAGTTCGCTGTGATGGCCTTTGCCATCTGTATCAAAGAAACTGTGATAGCGGACGGTGCGTCCGTCTTGCATGTGAATGATCAGATCATTCCCTACCCGCTCGTAGCGGGCGACGACATCGCGTGTCGCGTGCACGCGTATTATGCTGATTTGATTGAGAGTGACATCCTGGCTGGCGTTTGAGAGCTGGGAGATTACTGCACCATTAGTACGAGAAAGAACATCAATAACCACACTACCGTTCTGAGCCATGTTGTACCCCTGTTACGCCAGTTTTTGTCCATACACGCTAACGACCGCTCTTCCTTTTTCAGGCAAAAAGCGGTTCTGCGGGTAATGAAGACCATTAAGAAAAAATGGATAAACTTCCAACTGGTGTGAGGTAAGGCCACAAACAACAAAACAATCAAAAAGGTGCGGTTATTGCATGTAAATATTTTTTTAGGGGCTTCGGTAAATCATCGTTTCGGCATTTTTTCCCGAAACTCCATAAGTTATATGCATGATTTGAGTTAAGTGCCATAAAAAGAAAATATCGTTAAGATTGAAATAATTCATTAAAGAAAGTCAAATCATCAGTTTAACAAATGTAAAATTTTGGTTTAATCATGGTTATTTACATTTATCTTCATAAAAAACAACGCAATCACTTATTACCCATACAAGATAAAAGGGATTATTAATAATAAAATCAATCAGGTGACGGCAAAGAAATTCATCAAATTGACTTACTGATTGTGTGATGGTCTTTGAGATTTCCTGGCGTCAGGGTATCCGGCAAGCACACAATTAAGACTATGCGCAATCACAGCACTTATGCTTTCTGCTAAAGTATCCGGCCAGTACGTTTGCGGGCGGTGAGTGGTTTAATTTTTTAAATGCAAAGGGATTTTCACGATATGTCTCACGACCCGATAACCACACCGCCCCCGCAGGAAATGATGGCTGAGCCCGTTTCGCAACCTGGCGTGGCACAACAACATGCTACGCGGCTTATTTTTCTGTTGTCAGGATTTGCAATGGCTGCCTGGGCACCGCTGGTGCCTTTCGTCAAATTGCGGCTGGAAATCAGTGACGGAACACTGGGGTTGCTGCTGTTATGCCTCGGGGCAGGTTCAACATTTTCGATGCCGCTGACCGGTTTTCTGACCAGTAAACTGGGGTGTAAAACGGTCATTCTGATCGCCAGTTCACTGTTGTTGTTGTCCCTCCCATTGCTGACACTCATGAACAGCACTGCCGGAATGGCGTTAATTCTTCTGGTCTTCGGGGCCGCCATCGGCATGATTGATGTCGCGATGAACGTTCATGCCGTTGTGGTTGAGAAAGCCAGTGGCCGTGCGATGATGTCGGGCTTTCACGGTTTTTTCAGTATGGGCAGTATTTTTGGGGCGCTTGCTGTAACCGGCCTGTTATTCCTCGGACTGTCGCCGTTTCAGTCAGTAATGCTGGTCGTGGTTTTACTGGCAATTCTGGTGATATTTACCTGCCCGCATCTGTGGCGCGAAACGCGTCATGAGGGTGACGGACCGATATTTGTTCTGCCCCGCGGCTGGGTTGTGCTGCTGGGGATTTTATGTTTTGTGATGTTCATGACCGAAGGGTCGATGCTGGACTGGGGCGCGTTGTTCCTTACCACCGAACGCGGTGTGTCAGCGCATCAGGCCGGTCTCGGTTACGCCGTTTTCTCCGTCGCGATGACGGCCGGACGTCTGACCGGTGATCGCATCATCAGCATATTGGGTCGTTATAAAGTGCTGATGTATGGCAGCCTGTTTTCAAGCCTCGGTCTGATTTTACTGACCACCGTCGATAATCTGTGGGTCGCGGGCCTGGGTTTTGTCATGATTGGATTTGGCGCGTCAAATCTGGTACCGATCATGTTCAGCGCGGCAGGCAATCAGACCTCCATGCCAGCAGGAATGGCTATCGCCTCCGTGACAACGCTGGGCTATGCCGGTATTTTAGCGGGTCCGGCGCTGATTGGTTTTATCGCGCAAGTCAGCAGCTTATCTGTAGCATTAGGGTGCGTTGCGGCAACGATGTTGTGTGTCACTGTTTGTGCAAAAACCGTCGTCCGCTAAAAGCGTCATAACAAGAATGAAGGGAAAAACTCATCATCATGGCTGGTAAATATTTATCGCTGACATCAACCAATATCACGCGATTCTTTTGGTTGTTCATTTTACTGCTGGCGCTGGGGCTTGGCCTTTACGGGTATAACTACACCAATGCTTATCTGAAAGACAAACTGCTCACGGTACAAAACACCGCAGATTTACTGCAAAAGCGCATCGATAAGTACCGCTACATGACCTACCAGATTTACGACAATTTCACGGGTCAGCCGATGTCTGCGGAGGCCGTCAATGCACAGGAAATCCGCCTGCGCCAGGACATGTATTTTGTTTCCAAATCTCACAAGAAAACCGATGCGCTGATTTTCGGTACTCATGACAGCTCCACCCTGGATTTAACCCTGAAAATTTCATCCTTCCTGGATGACCAGTGGGGTTCAACAACTCATCCTTATTCGCTCTATTACCTGAACGGTCAGGACAACAGTATGTTGCTGATCACCACAGTGCCGCTTGAGCAGCAGGATTCCCGCCTGAAAGAAAACTATTTCACCAGCACGCTGCAGTCACGCCGTGCCGAAATGTTACAGCAGGCAAACACCCTCGATGAGCGTGAAAGTTATTCTCCCCTGCGCAAATCGCGCCAGAGCAACGACTATTCTTTCTCCCTGCGCACCACCTTTAATAATCCGGGTCATCTGGCGACCGTGATTGCCTTCGATTTACCGATGAGTGATCTGATCCCTTCCGGCATGGCGAGGGATAATTTCCAGCTTAATGGCAACACCACGGCGGTTAATGAAGGTGATCCGACCGACGATAATACGGCAGCCAGCAGCATTATGATGCAGGGATGGTCGCTGGTGTTTGATGTGCCGCTGAGCAATTCACCGCTGTCACTGACCTACCATGTGCCGCTGTTTGGCCTGGTGGTTGATCTTGCACACAATAACTTCTGGCTGATCCTGATCAACGTGTTCCTG
Source organism: Rahnella perminowiae (assembly GCF_019049695.1). Taxonomy (NCBI): domain Bacteria; kingdom Pseudomonadati; phylum Pseudomonadota; class Gammaproteobacteria; order Enterobacterales; family Yersiniaceae; genus Rahnella; species Rahnella perminowiae. The sequence continues at coordinate 118,192 of NZ_JAFMOT010000176.1, read as the reverse complement.
ATCGGGCTGGCGATGATCAGCATCTATTTCATTCGCCACCAGTACATCCGCCCGAGCGAGAATATGGCGGCACAATTGCAAATGCAGCAGGCACTGAATCAGGAAATCATTTCGGGTCTGCCGCTGGGTTTGCTGGTGTATAACTTCAGCAATCACAGCGTGATCCTCAGCAATAAAATTGCCGACCAGTTATTGCCGCACCTGAGCCTGAACAAAATTGCCAATATGGCCGAACAGCATCACGGCACGATACAGGCGACCGTCAATAACGAAGTCTATGAAATCCGAATGATCCGCAGTCAGATATCGCCGGAAACTTACCTGTTTATGCTCCACGATCAGGATAAAGAAGTGATGGTGAACCGCACGCTGCAACAGGCCAAACGTGAGTTTGAGAAGAACCTGCAGGCACGCAAACTGATGCTGCATAACCTGGGCATTGAGCTGAATCAGCCCTTGCAGGAACTGAACGGGCTGGCCGTAGCTCTGGTGGAAGAACAGAAGCCGGAAACACGTCAGACGCTGGAAGGCAAACTACTGAATGAATCGCGCAATGCGCTGACGCTGGTCGATAACATTACACTGCTGACCCGTCTGGAAACCCAGGACTGGCAACCGGCAAGTGATAGGTACGTGCTTTCAGCCATGGTAGACGAATTGTTGCTTGAGGCCCTTCCCCGTCTGACTCAGAAAGGCCTCGGGTTACTGAATCATTTCCAGATAGCCCCTGAAGCGGCCTTTATCGGCGATATGCAGGCGGTGAAGAAAATTCTGTCTCTGTTGCTCGACTACGCCATCGTTACGACCTCACTGGGCAAGGTAACCCTGACCAGCGAACAGGACGAAGATCGCCCGGATCAGTTGATTTTCCACATAAACGATACGGGTAGCGGAATTTCCAAAGAAGAACTGAGTAATCTGAATTATCCTTTCCTTAGTCAGACGTTAGTCGATCGCTTTAACCATGGCTCCGGGCTGACATTCTTCCTGTGTAACCAACTGTGCAAAAAACTGGGTGGCCAGCTGGAAATCCGCAGTAAGCTTAATATCGGCACACGCTATACTGTGCGTATAAAACAACGTCAGGAAGCGCAGGAAGTCGAAGCAGAACACGAAAAATTACTGACTGATGTGACGGTATTACTCGATATCACATCAGATGAAGTTCGCGGTATTGTGACCCGGACCATGAACGCCTACGGTGCGGTGTGCATCGTGGCTGACGACCGGCTGGCCGCGCGGGAATATGATGTTTTACTGACAGATAACCCGCAAAACAGTGACCAATTTACCCTGCTGCTGACCGACGATGAGTCGGGATTACAGCAGCTTGAAAAGCATTATATTCGCGTCAATTACAACATCAGCAGTGCGCTGATCGACGCAACATTACTGTTAATCGAACAGCAATTTTCTGTATCCGATGACAGTGTTTCACCCGAAGAACCCGGCGAAAACTCTCTCGACCATTATGAAAAGCAGCTAAAATCAAGCGATTACTATCAGCTTTTCGTTGAGACAGTACCGGAAGATCTTGAGAAACTGTATAATGAAAACCAGCGCCGTGATTTCACATCACTTTCCCAAACAGCACATCGTCTCAAGGGGGTGTTCGCCATGCTGAACCTGACCCCAGGCAAGCAAATGTGTGAATCGTTAGAACAATACATCGCAGATGGCGATGTTTTACAGATTACTGAAACCATCAATCACATTGATTCTTTTGTCTCCAGACTGCTCCAGCAAGGTAGCTAATCACATGAATAATATGAACGTAATTATTGCTGATGACCATCCTATCGTCCTGTTTGGTATTCGTAAGTCCCTTGAACAAATTGAATGGGTGAATGTTGTAGGCGAGTTCGAAGACTCAACTGCACTGGTTAACAGCTTAAGCAAGCTTGATGCTCACGTGCTGATCACTGACCTGTCCATGCCGGGCGATAAATTCGGCGACGGCATCACCTTGATCAAATACATCAAGCGTCATTACCCGCAGTTATCCATCATTGTTCTGACCATGAACAATAACCCGGCGATCCTGAGTTCTGTGCTGGATCTGGATATCGAAGGGATTGTCCTCAAGCAAGGCGCGCCCACCGACCTGCCGAAGGCACTGGCCGCATTGCAGAAAGGCAAAAAATTCACGCCGGACAGCGTGGCGAAATTGCTGGAAAAAATCAGCGCTAATGGTTACGGCGACAAACGTCTGTCTCCGAAGGAAAGCGAAGTTCTGCGTTTGTTTGCAGAAGGCTTCCTGGTCACTGAGATTGCCAAAAAGCTGAACCGCAGCATCAAAACCATCAGCAGCCAGAAGAAATCTGCGATGTTGAAACTGGGCGTGGAAAACGATATCGCCCTGCTGAACTATCTGTCTTCTGTCAGTTCCCAGCCGGTGGATAAAGACTGATATTTAAGAAGGTTACGTTACTTCAGTTGTAAAAAAGGCACCGGGCGGTGCCTTTTTATTGTCCACTTTCCGCCCGCAGGATTAGCGTTTCTTACGTACCAGCGCGCTGTAAAAACTGAGCGTATCACGCAGCGTCTCCAGCGTAACCGGTTTGGATAAACAGTTATCCATTCCCGCCTCAAGACAACGCTGACGCTGTTCCGCCAGCGCGTTCGCGGTAACGCCGATCACCGGTAAAGTGTGGCCAAGTTCGCGCAGTTTTGCCGTCAGCCCGTAACCGTCAAGACGCGGCATATTGACGTCGCTGAGCACAATATCAATTTCGTGTGCACGCATGGCATCCAGTGCGTCAATCCCGTCATTCGCCGTTATCACGACATATCCCATTGTGCCCAGCTGGTCCGCCAGAAGGCGACGGTTGATCGGATGATCATCCACGACCAGCAATGTGATATCGCTGTAATCCTGCGCCACAGCGGCTTCCGGCGCTGCACAGCCCTCTTCTTCCGGTGTCGTATCAAGGCGATAAATCCGGTTGAGCAGTGCGGTGATTTCCAGAGGGGTCGAGGTGCTGTGAACCCAGTAACCTGGCCGCGTTTCGACGGGCGGCCCGATATGGTCGATGGAGAATTCAATTTGTGCGGCCAGTTCGCCCTTATGGATCAGCGGCGTATCGGTGATCAAGACATCTTCCCGCTGGCTTTGCAGCTCCGGCTCGCAGCGCTGAACATTCGCACCGTGATAGCGCATCAGTTGCATCAGGTAGCTTTCCAGATAAGCATTGCGCACATCCAGCCAGACCGTTTTGTCCTGCCAGTGATCCAGCGGTTCACCCGACGGGAACGTGGCATTGTAAAGCGGAATACGCACCGTGAACGAGCTGCCGAGTCCCGGTTCTGACTCTACCTCGATATCGCCATCCATCAGGTTAATCAGCTTTTCACAGATAGCCAGCCCCAGCCCGGTGCCCTGGAAATGACGCTGCACACCGGTCCCCACCTGGAAGAACGGATCAAACAGGCGCGTGATTTCCCGCTCAGGAATACCGACGCCGGTATCGCGCACCTGAAACTCAAGATAGTTACCGCAGGTTCTGACATTCAGAACGATGCATCCGGTATCGGTAAATTTAATCGCATTGTTAAGAATGTTGGAGATGACCTGTTGCAACCTTACCGGATCGCCATTGAACGACAGCGGCACGTTATGTTCGATAAAGCAGTAAAGCCCCAGACGCTTTTTAACCACCAGCGGCAGATAGTTACCGGCAATATGAGTGATCACTTCACGGCAGGAGAATTCCTGCGGCTCGATCTTCAGTTGCTCGGATTCAATTTTGGAGAAATCGAGAATATCGCTGATGATTTTCAGCAGCAGCGCCGACGAGTTATTCATCGCCGTCACCAGACGGTCCACTCCCTGAGGCAACCCTTGCGTTTGCAGTAAGTCCAGGTTGCCGATGATGCCGTAAAGCGGTGTGCGTAATTCATGGCTGACGGTCGCCAGGAACATCGATTTCGACTGGCTGGCCTGCTCGGCCGCATTGGCCATTTCCTGCAATGACTCTTCCATTTTCACGCGCGCACTGACGTCGATCAGCACACAAATCGCCACATCTTCATTACGGTAGCGTGAATGTACGAAACTCAGTTGAATATTGTTATTGTTCTTGGTAATGACATCGACAAAATTCGTCTGTTGATCGCAGATGATTCGGGTAATACGCTGCCGGTCTTCCTGAGTCAGCATACTGATGTAATTGTGCGCCAGTTCATTACTGAGGATGTTAACCCCATCGCTGATACGCAAAATGGAAATGCCGACCGGCGCTGAGGCCACGATTTTGTGATTGAACTGTTCATGTTCCTCAAGCCGGAATGCGTTTTCCTCGGCCGGTAAAAACATCTTGCGCTCAAACACCCAGGCCAGGATGAACAACAACAAACCGGAGAAAATATTCAATAACACAGCATTAAAAATCAGGATCTTAAACCGGTCAATCACTGTATTAAACGGCATTGAATACACCACACTCAGCGAGGACGGTGTCAGCGGTTTTTTATAAACCAAATCTTTGTAGCCATTGACATACCCGAAGAATGAACTGTCCTGCGGATAACCCTCCGGGGAGCTAGCGGAATGCTCGTCCTCAGAAATCTCTAGCAGAGGCTGATCGTCTTCATCGAGTAAGGTAACCGCAGTGTGCTGAGAATTCGGATTCAATAAATCTTCAGCCCGAAGATTTTGCTGAATCCCCATCAGCGCTTCGAGTTTATTGCCCACATAAATCGGGGTCAGCACATACAGATTTCCGGAATCTTTACTGCCGGACTGCGACACCCAGTACAGACTGTTTTCTTTAGCTTTGCTCTTCGCATTGCGATATTGCAGGATTTTTTCATGTAAGGATTTCAACTGTTCCTGGCTTTCGCGCTCGAACGGTTCATTGCTGATCCCAAAATCAACCAGACATAAATTCTCGCCGCTGATGAAGAACACACGACTGAGATCGTAGGCATCGGAAAAGTTATCTTTCCAGTAATGGATCATGTTGCCCAACGAAGCCAGCGAATTACGGTAGCTGTCATTAATCCCGGAACAATCGGACTCAGGGAACAAGGCGAGATAAGTGGGCGCCGTGTTCTTCGTGCTGATAATGCCATTGATGATATCCAGCCCGTTCATCGACGCGCTCAGGCGATTCTCAGCCATGAACTTAATGCTGTGCATCACATCATTGGAGTTCTTAATGTAACTCTGCGCCAGATCGTAATTGAGGTTATCCTCATCGCGGATCTCGGACTCTTTGTTGTGGAAAATATTCAGCACATAAAAGGTGGTCAGCAGCACCCCCAGCGTCCACAACATAAGCGCCAGCACCCGGAAAAGATAACGGGAGATTCTTAACGTTGTGCGAAACGAAGCAAGATATTTCAAAGATTAACCATTAGCAAAGCGGCTCAGTGAGCGGAATGTGGATCAGGATACACTATTGCCAGACTTTCTAAAAAGCGCCTGATAATGCAGTTTAGGTGAAAGATTTGTTTTAAGACGAATTCAATAAAAAAGGGCATAACTATTGTTATGCCCTTTTGTCTGCCAGCTACGAAAACTTATTCTTCTTCGTCATCAGCCGGCTGATCGTCTTCACTTTCCGCGTCGTCTGGCAGATCGGCTGCTTGTGCCGCTTCCAGTTCGCCCGCTTCGGTGGCGACACCATCCAGTTCTTCGTCTTCAACCGGCTCTGCAACACGTTGTAAACCAACCACATGCTCATCATCGGCGGTACGGATAAGCGTCACACCCTGGGTGTTACGGCCGACAGTACTCACTTCAGAAACACGGGTTCGCACCAGCGTACCTGCGTCGGTGATCATCATGATCTGATCCGCTTCATCAACCTGGATCGCGCCAATAACCGGTCCGTTACGCTCGCTCACTTTGATGGAGATAACGCCCTGGGTTGCACGGGATTTAGTTGGGTATTCAGTCGATTCAGTACGTTTACCGAAACCGTTCTGCGTCACAGTCAGAATACAACCATCACCCCGCGGGATGATAAGCGAAACAACGCTGTCACCTTCGCCCAGACGGATACCGCGAACACCGGTCGCCGTACGGCCCATTGAGCGAACCGCTGCTTCGGAGAAGCGCACCACTTTACCGGCCGCAGAGAACAGCATGACTTCGTCCTGGCCGTCAGTCAGGTCCACACCGATCAGCTCATCACCTTCGTTAAGATTGATGGCGATGATGCCGGCGCTGCGTGGTCGGCTGAAATCGGTCAGGGCAGTTTTCTTCACTGTACCGCTGGCGGTTGCCATGAACACATGACGACCTTCCTCGTACTCGCGTACAGGCAGGATCGCCGTGATGCGTTCGTTCGGTTCAAGCGGCAACAAGTTGACGATAGGACGACCGCGTGCACCGCGGCTGGCTTCCGGCAACTGATAGACTTTCATCCAATACAAACGTCCGCGACTTGAGAACATCAGAATAGTGTCGTGGGTGTTAGCCACCAGCAGACGGTCAATGAAATCTTCTTCTTTGATGCGCGCTGCCGATTTACCTTTACCACCGCGACGCTGTGCTTCGTAATCGGTCAGAGGCTGGTATTTTACGTAGCCCTGATGCGACAGCGTCACCACAACATCTTCCTGATTGATCAGGTCTTCAATGTTGATGTCAGAAGTGTTCGCCGTAATTTCAGTACGACGCGGATCATTGTACTGATCACGAATCGCTTCCAGTTCTTCACGAATGACTTCCATCAGACGGTCAGGGCTGGACAAGATGAACAGCAGCTCGCCGATTTGCACCAGCAGCTCTTTATATTCATCCAGCAGTTTTTCGTGCTCAAGGCCGGTCAGCTTCTGCAAACGCAGATCCAAAATGGCCTGGGCCTGTTGCTCCGTCAGGAAATATTTCCCGTCGTGAATACCAAATTGTGGCTCCAGCCATTCAGGACGGGCAGCATCGTCACCGGCGCTTGCCAGCATCGCTGAAACATTGCCCAGATCCCATGAACGCGCGACCAGGCCAGCCTTTGCTTCAGCCGGTGTCGGTGCAGCACGGATCAGTTCGATGATAGGATCGATGTTAGCCAGAGCGATCGCCAGTGCTTCAAGGATATGCGCACGGTCACGGGCTTTACGCAGTTCGAAAATAGTCCGGCGCGTGACGACTTCACGGCGGTGACGAACAAACGCAGAAAGGATTTCTTTCAGGCCGAGGATCTTCGGCTGACCCTGGTGCAATGCCACCATGTTGATACCGAAAGAAGTCTGCAGTTGTGTCAGTGAATACAGGTTGTTCAGAACCACTTCACCCACCGCATCACGTTTGATTTCAATGACGATGCGCATGCCGTCTTTATCAGACTCATCACGCAGTGCACTGATACCTTCGACGCGTTTTTCTTTCACCAGCTCGGCGATCTTTTCGATCAGACGGGCTTTGTTCACCTGATACGGGATCTCGTGAACAATGATGGTTTCGCGACCGGTTTTAGCATCGGCCTCTACTTCAGCACGGGCACGGATGTAAATTTTGCCACGGCCGGTCCGGTAGGCTTCTTCGATACCACGGCGACCGTTGATGATGGCCGCCGTCGGGAAATCTGGCCCCGGGATGTGCTCCATCAGCCCTTCAATGCTGATGTTTTCATCCTCAATATACGCCAGACAACCGTTGATCACTTCGGTGAGGTTATGTGGCGGAATATTGGTTGCCATACCGACAGCGATACCTGACGAGCCGTTAACCAGCAGGTTAGGGATACGGGTTGGCATAACAGAAGGAATTTGCTCTGTGCCGTCATAGTTTGGCACGAAATCGACAGTTTCTTTTTCTAAATCTGCCAGCAATTCGTGGGCAATTTTTGACATGCGGATTTCGGTATAACGCATGGCGGCTGCGGAGTCGCCATCCACTGACCCGAAGTTACCCTGCCCGTCCACCAGCATATAGCGAAGTGAGAAAGGCTGTGCCATACGCACGATTGTGTCATATACCGCAGTATCACCGTGTGGGTGATATTTACCGATAACGTCACCGACCACACGGGCCGATTTTTTATAGGCTTTATTCCAGTCGTTACCGAGGACATTCATTGCGAAAAGTACGCGGCGGTGCACCGGTTTCAAACCATCGCGCACATCTGGTAGCGCACGTCCGACAATAACGGACATCGCATAATCCAAATAAGAGTTTTTCAGCTCTTCTTCGATGTTAATCGGTGTGATTTCTCTGGCAAGGTCGCTCATGGAGCTGCTATCCCTCTACTGATTATTCATGGCCGCTGCCTGTATAGGCAAAGGTGTAAAACTATACCACAAACCAGCGAAACGTGGAAAACAACCGCCCCCTTTTGCGTACTATTACTCAACACGATTCAAACCCTTGCACAATCGGCATCATTTCGTATAAACATTAACCAGAACGACAAAACTGAGCCAAAGCAGATGGAATATGTATAATCCGCTAATCAAGTTATAAGGAGTTCATCACGCTCATGACAACCACACCGTCAGCAACACCCCAAAACATCGACCATGAAGAGATTGCCAAATTCGAGGCTGTTGCCTCGCGCTGGTGGGATCTGGAAGGTGAATTCAAACCGCTGCATCGCATCAATCCGCTGCGTCTGAACTATATTCTCGAACGCGCCGGTGGCCTGTTCGGGAAAAATGTTCTTGATGTCGGTTGCGGTGGCGGTATTTTGAGTGAAAGCATGGCGGTGGCAGGGGCGAAAGTCACCGGGCTGGATATGGGGGGCGAACCCTTACAGGTGGCACGTTTGCATGCGCTGGAAAGCGGCGTAAAAGTCGATTACGTACAGGAAACCGTTGAGGCACATGCCGATGCACATCCACAGCAATACGATGTGGTGACCTGTATGGAAATGCTGGAGCACGTTCCTGATCCGGCTTCTGTTGTTGCCGCCTGTGCGCGTCTGGTGAAACCCGGCGGCCATGTATTTTTCTCCACGATCAACCGCAATAATAAAGCCTGGCTGATGGCAATTTTCGGCGCTGAGTATGTGCTGAAAATGGTGCCAAAAGGCACGCATGATATTAAAAAATTTATCAAACCGTCTGAGTTACTGGGGATGATTGACCGCACGCCCTTGTCCGAGCGCCACATCATTGGCCTGCACTACAATCCGCTGACCGACCATTTCAAGCTCGGTCCGAATGTGGATGTGAATTACATGATCCACACCCAGGCGTTATAAAATTCTACCGGTAAAAAGAGGACAGCTAATACTGTCCTCTTTTTGCTTTTCCGCCCGCCCCGCTGCCTTACCAGCGAACACTTATCCCCATCGCCCCCTGGGTTTGTGTAAAATCCTCTGAACTTTGCTGCTGACCCATTTTGCCCCAGACTGTGGTATTTGCGCCCAGGTCACCGTTGATGCCGATGCTCAGTTCCGCACTGTCTTTGGTTGTGCTATCAGTGAAGTTCACGCCATCAACGTTCAGTGAAGTCTGCGCACTGTTGTGTCGGTAATTCGCGTCAATAAAGGGTTTAAGGTGTAACGCGGGTGCCGGGTGAATGTCCCATTCGCTGCGGATCCCCAGCCGTGTCTGAACAGGAGTATTGCCAGCCTGTGCCACTTTCGACTGGTTCGATGCGGTAAAATCTTTCTGCTTCACGCCCTGATAAATCACCTGTGCCTGGGGCTGCAGTGTCCAGTTCCACCGTTTTCCCTGCATCAGGGTGAAACGGTAACCGCCCTCAAGTGAAGCTAAAACGCCGGAAGCGTGATAATTATCGTCACCCGTACCGTCTTCGCTGGCGCTGTTATCAAACCAGGCATATTGCAGCCAGCTGTCGAGATACATCCCCTGATGATTGCGCGCATCCTGATACCAGGAACCGGTCAGCCCGACAGCATACCCCTGAGTGTTATTATCGGATTGACGACCGGTCAGCACGCTGGTGTTGTCACCGTGGCTGATGCTGTAACCGCCCACCACACCGGCCATTAATTCGCTGTCACCCAGGTTATTCCGCCAAAAATTGCCGCTTATCTGTGCAACGGTGCTGTCGTTGTGGCGGTCAATCTGATGGCTGAATGTGGAACTGTCGTGCGCAGACTCCACACGCAGTTTGAGGTTGTCATGGGCTGCACCGGCGTGATCCTGTGCCGTCATGCTGAACGCATTATTGGCGATACGCAGGTTACTCATGTATCCCCCCGTCTTAGGGTTCAGCACCGGGGTAAAATTATCGCCACCGGGTACTGGCTGGGGCTGCGGGGGGACATCAGGATCGGGCTGCGGTTCTGGCGTCGCCACCTGCGAGCGCAAATACCAGTCCTGATTATCTTTCACCAGCGAATAGTCATAGGCGCCCATATTGATATATTGCTGCTCACCGGCCAGATGAAAATCTGCGCCGTTCTGAACGTTTTGTGGATCCGCAGCAAAATCAACCACCCTGATACCGGTTTGCGTCGCCTGCCCGGTGCCGCTGACCGGCACAATGGTCAGTGCGGTATCACCGGCAGTATTGCCACTGAGGATGAGCTGATCGGAGGCTGAGGCATCGCCATTCATTTCCGTTTCCAGTACCACGGTGCCGCCGCCGGTATAATCGCCTTTGACCGTCAGCGTATCGCCCGCCGTACCATTCTGCAGGCTGGCGGTTCCGGCGCCGTTATCGAGATCCCCCTTCACCGTCACACCGCTCAGATAGGTTAATGCGTCAAGGGAAAGACTGCTGTTCAGTGTACCTTCCAGCCCCGAGCCTGATGTGGCATTCACCAGCGTACCGCCCGTGCCCGTAAACAGGCTGGCATTCAGCGTCGCAGACGTGTCCTGATTTACCAGTACCAGTCGTGTACCCTCGGAAATTAATACCGCACCGGTAGATGTCGCATCAATGCTTTGTACCCACTGATCCATCCCGGTTTCAAACGTGGCGTTTTCACCGACATACAGTGAAGAGGCATCAGTGATGATATTTTCCGCCCCACCCTGCAAAGTACCTTGTTCGACGCGCACGGCGGAATGGCTGCTGCCTGGATCCTGCAGAATTAACGTACCGTTACCGCTTTTCGTGAAGGTGCTGTTAACGTCTGCCCTCCCGCCGGTGCTGTCGGCCACTAAGCCTCCCCATTGCGTCGTCACGCCGTCGTCTACCTGCACCGTCCCTGAGGCCCGCATTTCAATATCCCGCGCCTTACCCGTCTGTGCTGATGTGGTATCAATTTGCACGTTGCCCTCCGCCGTTGCAGAAACCTCCAGCGTACCGGCCTGCGTCGGATCGGTAAAAATAACCTGGCGGTTGTATGCCTCGTCACCGAGTTGAGAATTACCGGTGACCTGCAACGTGCCGGAGGCAATTTGCGTTGTGCCCAGATATGCATTGTTATCCGCCAGCGTGACGCGACCGGCACCCGCGTTAACCACCACATAGACGCCACCATCAACGTGATAATCACTGCCTGCGCTGAATGACACCCGATCGTCATTACCGATCACCGTACCACCGGAACCACTGATCGCCAGGCCGTCCTTGGCCTGTTCGGTCTCACCGGTAAACGTGGTCATATCTGATAAATCCAGTACGCCGCCGTCTAACACAATGGACTGAGGATCGGCCTGTAAAATAGCTAAGTCTCCGGCATCGCCACGCAGGCTGAGAACGGCATTTTTTTCCACCACAATGTCGCCATCCAGCCCCATAGACTGTGCGCCGGTCATACCGAAACTGCCATTTTCTGCCACGGTCAGCTTACCTGAGCCGGTTGTGGTTCCTGCCATAGAGCCGCTGTTAACCATGACATTGCCCCCCGCATCAATATTCAGGGTGCTGTTTTCATGACCCGTAAATGCATTTTTAAATGTCTGTTGCGTACTGCCCACATTAAGTCGGGCTGAGGGGTTCGGAGAAATGTCGCTACCTATGACGATGCCGTGACAGGTATCCGCGTCGTTCTGGCAATGAGTCTCACCCACATTGATAAGGGTATCGTCACGCCCCAGTGTCACCGTCCCCTCCAGAATGTCGAAAAGACCGGTAAAACTGCTGTTGTCGGCGTTCAATACCAGTTCACCCGCACCACCTTTGAAAATGGCACCGTATCCCGCTATCGAGTCATACGCGCCATCATTACCGGCATTACCGATGATCAGCGACTTATCTGCGGCGACAGTAAACTCCGCCTCACTGTGACCGAGGTACATGAACCCCCCGCCTGATGCCTCCGGTTGGTTGCTATAATTGTCTGCAACATTATCGTGGTAGTAAGCCACCCCGCCATTATCTTCATAGTTTTCATCGATTTTGATGTCGACAAGGAAAGGTGTGGATGCACTGTTGGTATAAATTGCCCCACCCAGTCCTCCGGCCTGGTTGCCGGTAAATTCGCTGTTGGTGATAAACATTCCGCCATGGGAATCGGTCGTATTATCTGTGGCATCAATAGCGCCGCCGTTACCATTACCCGCACTGGCGCTTTTATGGGTTTTCGCCTGGTTGTCGGCAAATAAAACATTTGTCAGCCGGACTTCGTTATTCAGGGAATAAATCGCCCCGCCTTTTCCTTCGCTGGAAATGTTTCCTGAGAATACCCCGTTCGTTATCGTCAGGTCAGTCTCGCCTTCGTCATTTGTGCCATTCATATATATCGCACCCCCGTATTCAGGGGCGACGTTATCAATGAATAGGGTATTTTGCACAGAGACAGTCGAGTTTTCTTTAGCAAATATCGCACCGCCATTTTCTGAGCTGCTATTCCCCCTGAACAGGCTGTAACCGGAGGTGTCCTCGGGAATAATCTCCAGTGTGCTGCCGTTCCCCAGATGGAATGCACCGCCAGAATCACCGGACACACTGAGCCCGGAAAACTGCATCACAGCCCCGTCAGCGATGGTATAGCTATTGAGGGTTTTATTTTCCAGCGTCGTGGCTGTGGCACCACAACTTTCAGTGATTTGCATACCTGAACAGGCCGGGAGAGATTCGGCAAATACGCCTTTTGAAAAGGGGACTAAATTAAAAACTAAAAATAGACATGCTGTGATTTTATTGAACGCCATGGAAACCCCGCTCCCGGACCCGATAAAAGAAGGGGGCGAAGGTAATATGCTCGATGTGGAGAGACCACTTAATGATAAATTTAGAATATATAAACATGGTCATTTATTCATGATATGTATTTATTATATGGCTAATTTTTCTCCCACATTCTGCGATAAAATAAATGCCACGGGTCAGGTCAAGGCGCGTGTCAGCCAGTCTGCCGCTGTGCGGGCAACGTCAAATCCTCTGCGGTTGCAAGCCCTTTTTTCATCGGCTTTTGCTGAATTTGTGTTAAGTAACAGGTCATACCGGGGTTAAAACGTTAGTTTTTAGGGCTTTGGTGAATAGTGACGCCGCAACATGATTTTTTAGAATAGTTATTCAGATCAATATAGCGTTTTTTTCTAACGTTTAATAAACCGGCAGTCGATCACCTTTCGTAAAAATATAAGAAAATCGTATCTCAGATATTGACAGGATTGTCGCACCAGCAATGGCGGACTCCTCAGACGGGAGCGTAAAATTTCTCCCCAACTTATCCACAAATCTGCCGATTTTGTTCACTTGCAAAAGGGACATTCAGTCACTATCTTGTCATCAGAAAATAACAAACCCACAATATATTGTGTTTATATCCTGACCAGCACACTAGGGACCTCTTGTGCTGCCGCGCGTGTTTAACGCGGTCGGGTCAGACCTTTTATAAACCTTTAAGGTATCGCACCCCATGAACCAAAGTCTGCTTGTTACTAAACGTGATGGCCGCACAGAACGCATTAACCTTGATAAAATCCACCGTGTCATTGACTGGGCAGCGGAAGGTCTTCAAAACGTATCAGTTTCTCAAGTAGAGCTCCGTTCACACATCCAGTTCTATGACGGGATTAAAACCGCCGATATTCATGAAACCATCATCAAAGCCGCTGCTGATCTGATTTCTAAGGATGCACCGGATTATCAATATCTGGCGGCGCGACTGGCCATCTTCCATCTGCGTAAAAAAGCCTACGGCCAGTTTGAACCTCCAAAACTGATCGACCAGGTGACCCGCATGGTTGAAATGGGTAAATACGACAAACATCTGCTGGAAGACTACACGGCTGAAGAGTTCGAGCAGATGGACAGTTTTATTGACCACTGGCGCGACATGAATTTCTCTTACGCGGCGGTTAAGCAGCTGGAAGGGAAATATCTGGCGCAGAACCGTGTGACCGGCGATATCTACGAAAGCGCACAGTTCCTCTACATTCTGGTCGCGGCCTGCCTGTTCTCCGGCTATCCGCGCGAAACCCGTCTGGATTACATCAAACGTTTCTACGACGCGATTTCAACTTTCAAGATTTCTCTGCCTACGCCCATTATGTCCGGCGTGCGTACCCCGACCCGTCAGTTCAGCTCATGCGTTCTGATCGAATGTGGCGACAGTCTCGATTCCATTAACGCCACCTCCAGCGCCATCGTGAAATACGTTTCACAACGCGCCGGTATCGGCATCAACGCCGGTCGTATCCGTGCACTGGGCAGCCCGATCCGTGGCGGGGAAGCCTTCCACACCGGTTGTATCCCTTTCTACAAACATTTCCAGACTGCGGTGAAATCCTGTTCTCAGGGTGGCGTTCGCGGCGGTGCAGCCACCTTGTTCTACCCGATGTGGCATCTGGAAGTGGAAAGCCTGCTGGTACTGAAAAACAACCGTGGTGTTGAAGGCAACCGCGTCCGTCATATGGACTACGGTGTGCAGATCAACAAACTGATGTATCAGCGTCTGGTGAAAGGTGGCGACATTACCCTGTTCAGCCCGTCTGACGTGCCGGGCCTGTACGATGCATTCTTTGCCGATCAGGACGAGTTCGAACGCCTGTATGAGAAATACGAGCAGGACGCCAGCATCCGTAAACAGAAAGTGAAAGCAGTTGAACTGTTCTCCCTGATGATGCAGGAACGGGCATCAACCGGCCGTATCTACATTCAGCATGTTGACCACTGCAACACCCACAGCCCGTTTGATCCAGCTATCGCGCCTGTTCGCCAGTCCAACCTCTGTCTGGAAATCGCGCTGCCAACCAAACCGCTGGATGACGTGAACGACGAAAACGGCGAAATCGCACTGTGTACGCTCTCTGCCTTTAACCTCGGCGCTATCGACAGCCTCGACGATCTGGAAGAACTGGCGGTACTGGCGGTTCGTGCGCTGGATGCCCTGCTCGATTATCAGGATTACCCGATTAAAGCCGCAAAACGCGGTGCGATGGGCCGTCGTACCCTGGGTATCGGCGTGATTAACTACGCGTATTATCTGGCAAAAAATGGCGTACGTTATTCCGATGGCAGCGCTAATAACCTGACCCACAAAACCTTTGAAGCCATCCAGTATTACCTGCTGAAAGCTTCCAACGAGCTGGCGAAAGAACAAGGCGCATGCCAGTGGTTCAATGAAACCACTTATTCGCAAGGCATCATGCCTGTGGATACCTACAAGAAGGATCTGGATGCCATTTGCGATGAGCCGCTGCATCTGGACTGGGATACACTGCGCGAAAGCATTAAAACGCACGGCCTGCGTAACTCGACGCTGTCTGCGCTGATGCCGTCTGAGACCTCTTCGCAGATCTCCAACGCCACCAACGGCATCGAGCCACCGCGCGGCCATATCAGTATTAAAGCCTCGAAAGACGGCATCCTGCGTCAGGTTGTGCCTGAGTATGAGCGTCTCAAAGATCAGTATGAGCTGCTGTGGGATATGCCGAACAACGACGGTTATCTGCAACTGGTGGGCGTGATGCAGAAATTCATCGACCAGGCGATTTCTTCAAACACCAACTACGATCCGTCGCGCTTCCCGAACAGCAAAGTGCCGATGAAACAGTTGTTGAAAGACTTGCTGACCGCCTACAAATTTGGCGTGAAAACTCTGTACTATCAGAACACCCGTGACGGTGCCGATGATGTACAGGAAGACATGAAAGCCGAGGTGGCTGATGACTGTGAAAGCGGCGCCTGCAAAATCTAATCTTCTGTTTTAATTAAAAATATTATTCAAAACCCCCGTCAGGGGGTTTTTGCCGAGAATGTCGAGGAAGTTATGGCCTACAGTACTTTTTCCCAGAATAAAAACGATCAGCTTCTTGAGCCAATGTTCTTTGGCCAGTCGGTTAACGTTGCCCGTTTCGACCAACAGAAGCATGAAATTTTTGAAAAACTGATCGAAAAGCAACTGTCATTTTTCTGGCGTCCGGAAGAGATTGATGTTTCCCGTGACCGTATCGATTTCCAGGCGCTGCCGGAACATGAAAAGCACATCTTCCTGAGCAACCTGAAATACCAGACGCTGCTGGATTCCATTCAGGGCCGCAGCCCGAACGTCGCACTGCTACCGCTGATTTCCATTCCGGAACTGGAAACCTGGGTCGAGACCTGGGCGTTTTCAGAAACGATTCATTCACGGTCTTATACTCATATCATCCGTAATATCGTTAACGATCCGGCAATGGTATTTGACGATATCGTGACCAACGAAGAAATCCTCAAGCGCGCGAAAGACATCTCCGGTTATTACGACACGCTGATTGAAATGACCAGCTACTACCATCTGCTGGGGGAAGGCACGCATCAGGTCAACGGCAAAACGGTCGTGGTTAATCTGCGTGAGCTGAAGAAGAAGCTCTACATCTGTCTGATGAGCGTTAACGCGCTGGAGGCGGTACGTTTCTACGTCAGTTTCGCCTGTTCATTTGCGTTCGCTGAACGTGAACTGATGGAAGGCAACGCGAAAATTATCAAGATGATCGCCCGCGACGAAGCGCTGCATCTGACCGGCACTCAGCACGCGCTGAACCTGCTGCGTTCAGGCCAGGACGATCCGGAAATGGCTGAAATTGCGCGGGAATGCCAGCAGGAATGCCACGACCTGTTTGTTCTGGCGGCACAACAGGAAAAAGACTGGGCAGAATACCTGTTCAAAGACGGTTCCATGATCGGCCTGAACAAAGACATTCTTTGCCAGTACGTCGAATACATCACCAATATCCGTATGCAGGCTGTCGGGCTGGATGCGCCGTTCAAAACCCGCTCGAACCCAATCCCGTGGATCAACGCCTGGCTGGTGTCCGATAACGTGCAAGTTGCGCCGCAGGAAGTGGAAGTCAGTTCGTATCTGGTCGGTCAGATCGACTCTGAAGTTAACGCCGATGACCTGAGTGATTTTGAGCTTTAAATGACCGACAGGATCCTCACACTTTCAGCCAACGGACAGCAACTGGTCTGTAAAGCCGGGCACCGCAATTTGCTGGAAGTGTTTGAACATCATCAGGTTGAAGTGGAATACCAGTGCCGGGAAGGTTATTGCGGATCGTGCCGGATGAAGCTTATCAGCGGGGAAGTCACTTACAGTGAAAAACCTTTAGCCTTCATCTCAGACGGCGAAATTTTGCCGTGCTGTTGCATGCCGGCCGGGGATATTGAAGTCGAGTTTTAGTCCTTGCTCCTCCCCTTCACAGGGGAGGAGCTAAAACTCAGACCTTAGCAACCCGATCCAGCCACGGGTAATCCGCCACCGGCTCCCAGCTATTCAGATAGCGCCGCAACATATCCATCGCCACCATCGCCATCGTCTCCTGCCGTAATGCCAGCCCGTGACGCGTCGCGGTATAACGGATCGTCAGGCCACGGGTGCCGGCCGGGGTATGCAGTGCCAGACTTAACTCTTCACCAGACAGCGCCCCGACAGCCAGCGCCAGTTGGGCGCCGGTAGTTTCGGCCAGCGTCTGTGCGCGTGCCAGCAGGCATTCGAGGGATTTCTCCGGGGAAGCTTCACTGTCCTGTGGCAATAATTCACCATTGGTCAGCGGGACTCCTGCACTTTGCAAACGCCAGTTCAACAGGCCACCGGTAAAACTTTCGCTGACCGCCAGACGTAAATCCTGTGCCAGCAGACGTTCAGCAAGACGATCCGGCAGGCTGCCCGGTCCTTCGAAAATAGTGCTTTCCCCGGCCACTTCCCGCACACGTTCGAATGCTTTGTGCATCGCGTTTTCCTGCGAACGCGGACCGGTCACTTTCAGTTCAATGATAGGCGATGACGAACGGTACCCCATCACCACGCCTTCGGGCAGTTCGAGTTTATCCAGTTCGGTGGCAAGGTCACTTTCACCCCGTCCGAAGGTGGTCAGACGCAGACATAACGGGGCTTCCAGCGCCGGAAATTGTTTGTGCAGACGCGGAACGATTTGTTGTTCCACCATCACTTTAAATTCAGAGGGTACGCCAGGCGTAAAGAATATCTGGCAACGGTTAAGTCGCACACTGAAGCCGCAGGCAGTCCCGACCGGATTATCCAACAACTCGGCATTGGCGGGGATCTGGGCCTGTTTACGGTTGGATTCAGCCATCGGACGGCCGCGTTCCCTGAAGAACGCCTGCATGGTTTCAATCCAGCCGGCATCTTCTACCAACTCCACCCCACAGGCTTTCGCTGCCGCCATCGCACTTAAATCATCGGTCGTTGGCCCCAGGCCGCCGTTCACGATAAGTACATCAGCAATGTGGCTACGCTCTTTGAGAACAGCAACCAGCGCATCCAGGCTGTCGCCCACCGTTTCACGGCTGGTCATCGGTAAACCTTGCTCAAACAGATAATTCGCCAGCCACGCCGAATTGGTATCTACAATCTGGCCATGCAGTACTTCATCACCCGTACTCAGCATCTCAACCCTAAGCATCCCGTTCTCCTTCTGTATTTTTTGTTATTCCACTGTAGAAAGGCTGGGCAAGAAAAACAATCTCTCTACGGCAGAAAACAAAAAGGCCCGCACGAATGCGAGCCTCAGATCTTGCTTCAGACAACATCAGAAATTCACTGCGCCGCCTACATAAGCACCGTCTGCCACCACGTTATCGCGGTTGCCGTCTTTACCATCCATCGCCATGTAGCGGTAACCCACGCTCACGGTAACCAGCGGGATGGCGGTCAGACGCACGCCGGCGTTAGCTTCTTTGTAGTTGCCAATGCCGCTCGACAGTGAATCCGGAGAATAGTAGTAGTCACCGTACAGGGTGAACATTTTCGCGATTGGCAGTTGCAGACCACCGCCGACAGCCGCAGCATAACCTTCGTCACCGTCTTTCGGATTGGTATACAGACCTTTACCGCCAACCGTTGCCATGAACGGGCCGAGCGGAATGTTGTATCCCAGCCCTACACCTGCCACATCACCGTCATCGTCGTTATGCGTCCAGTCACCGCTCAGTGCCAGGCCCGGAGACGTGGTGCCAAAGCCCACACCCAGATGCGTGTAATGTTCACCGACTTCACCATTTACACTGATCGCGTTCGCGGCAGCAGCCGCGAACATCAAACTGGCAGCGGCGCCAGCGACAAGGATCTTTTTCATTATTTTTCCCAAATAATTGCTAAACAACATTAAATCTTCCGCCCGAAGTCTAAAGCAATTTACTCTGTTGTCACAACGTTTTGGATCTTTTAAACGTTCAGTCAAGCCGGGAAAATTGTAAGTAACATCGTTTTCATTAATGAAATGAACGTTTCCCATCGAAATGATAATTCCCACCTATTTGCCTCTGATCAATATAGGGTTTATTTGTAATCGGTAGAGTTAATTTGGCTTAGGGAGACAACCTGCTACCCGGGCAGATTTAAAGAACTACATCAACGTCACTACCCCTATACACCCGCACTCACTGAAAGGAATTTTTATGACCAAGAAAGGTTTAACAACCGCCGCTGGCGCGCCTGTCGTCGATAATAACAACGTGATTACCGCTGGCCGCCATGGACCGTTGCTTTTGCAGGATGTCTGGTTTCTTGAGAAATTAGCGCATTTCGACCGCGAAGTGATCCCTGAGCGCCGTATGCACGCGAAAGGCTCCGGCGCTTATGGTACTTTCACCGTGACACACGATATTACCGCCTTCACACGCGCGAAAATCTTCGCTGAAATCGGCAAACAAACTGACCTGTTTATCCGTTTCTCGACAGTTGCCGGTGAACGGGGCGCAGCAGATGCGGAACGTGATATTCGCGGTTTTTCGATAAAATTCTATACCGAAGAAGGCAACTGGGATTTAGTCGGCAATAATACCCCAATATTTTATCTGCGCGATCCACTGAAATTCCCTGACCTGAACCACGTCGTCAAACGTGACCCGCGCACTAACCTGCGTAATCCGGCGTATAAATGGGACTTCTTCTCTCATCTTCCTGAAGCCCTGCATCAGCTGACCATTGATGTCAGCGACCGCGGCCTGCCAAGGTCTTACCGTCATATCCACGGCTTCGGCAGCCATACTTTCAGCTTTATCAATGCAGAAAATGCGCGTTTCTGGGTGAAATTCCACTTCCGCTGCCAGCAGGGCATTGAAAACCTGATGGACGAGGAAGCGGAAAAACAAGTAGGTGCCGACCGCGAGAGTTCTCAGCGGGACTTGTATGAAGCAATTGAACGCGGCGATTTCCCGCGCTGGAAACTGTTTGTGCAAATCATGCCGGAGCAAGAAGCCTCAAAGCTGCCTTACAACCCGTTTGACCTGACCAAAGTCTGGCTGCACAGCGATTATCCGCTGATCGAAGTGGGTGAATTCGAGCTGAACCGCAATCCGGAAAACTACTTTGCAGAAGTAGAACAGGTTGCAATGAATCCGGCCAATGTCGTGCCTGGCATCGGTTTCTCACCTGACCGCATGTTGCAGGGGCGTCTGTTCTCTTACGGCGACGCGCACCGTTATCGCCTGGGTGTGAATCATCATCAGATCCCGGTCAACGCACCAAAATGCCCGTTCCATAATTATCATCGTGACGGCGCAATGCGTATCGACGGCAACAGTGGCAACGGTGTGACTTACGAGCCGAACAGCGCAGGTTTATTCCAGGAGCAACCGGATTTCAGCGAACCGCCACTGAGCATTGAAGGCGCGGCCGATCACTGGAATCACCGTGAGGATGATGATTACTTCACTCAGCCACGTTTGCTGTTCAACCTGTTGTCTGAGGCTGAACATCAGCGCATGTTTGCACGCATTGCCGGTGAGCTGAAACAGGCTTCGCCGGACACGCAGGTACGCCAACTGGCGCTGTTTTATAACGTCGATCCAGCTTATGGCGCAGGGGTTGAAAAGGCACTGAAAGACTGATTTTTTACCCTCAGAAATGACAAGGGCCGCATTGCGCGGCCTTTTTTGTTTATTCCAGTCTCTAGTTTTACGAAAGCATTTCTATCCATCGCCGGACGCTGGCCCGCGAGATTTTAATCCCGCCCTGCGACAGGGCTACGGGCAGCGGATAATAGGCCACCGGCCACTGGAAGCGCGGGATCTTATTGCTCAGCCAGAGGTTAAGTTCCTCATACCGCAGCCCGGCTTGTGCGTCGAGCACAGCGACCGGCCGCTGACCAAATTGCTCATCCTCCACCGGCACCACAAACGCCTGCAAAACCTGCGGATGGCTGACCAGCACTTTTTCGATATCTTCAGGCTGGATCCCTTCCCCGCCGCTGAAAAACAGATTATCCAGCCGCCCGGCGATCAGCAGTTCGCCATCACGCCATTCTCCGCGGTCACGGGTATGCAACCAGCCACCGGCGTCGGCTACCGGCGATAACTGACCGTTTTTCCAGTAACCACTGGCCAGGCTGTCAGTGCGGATCAGGATCTCCTGATCCGCAATTTTAACTTCCTTTCCCGCCAGTGCCTGACCGACACCGGCGCGGCCATCAGCGCGTTTCGCCGTGACGGTAGACGCGGTTTCGGTCAGCCCGTAGCCGCACCAGCAGCGTATTCCCGCGCTTTCAGCCTGTCCGGTGAGTTCAGGAGGGATTTGCGCGCCGCCAAGCAAAACGTCTTTCAGCTTTTCAGGCACCGCAGTCCCTTGCAGCAAGCGCCAGAGCTGCGTGGGTACCAGCGAAGCGTGGCTGCAGCTGGCCAGAGCCACTTCAAACGGCTGCCCTTCAGTCAGCACCAGCGTGGCGCCCGCCGTCAGCCAGCGCCAGAGAATGCCCTGCCCGGAAACATGAAACAGCGGCAGGGAAAGCAGCCAGCTGTCGTTGCAGGTGAAAGGGATCACCTTCAGCACACCCGCCGCACTGGCCAGGTGTGCCGCAACCGTGTGCGCGGCAGCTTTCGGTAACCCGCTGGAACCTGATGTCAGCGTCAGTGTGGCGATGCGCTGCGGTTGCCATCCGGCAGAACTGATCCAGCAGGCATTCTGCAGGGTCAGCGCGGGGATATTCAGCAGCAGCCCCGGCTCTGCCAGATCCAGCATAAAAGCGATATCAAGCTGTGAAAGCAGTTCGTCACATAATGCCTGAGGCAGTTGCGGATTAAGCGGCAACAGGCGTGCGCCAGTTTGTAATAACGCCAGATAGCTGAGTACAGCATCCAGGGTATTTTTACTGCGCAGAACAACACCCGCGCCTTCTCCCACGCCCTGTGCCATAAAACCGGCTGCCAGCGTATCAATACGGTGCTGTAAATCACGCCAGCACCAGGTGATATCTCCCGCTTTCAGCGCCACGGCAAAAGGTGAAAGGTTTGCCCTTTCACGCCATGGCCAGTCGTTGATCATTTGCTCTGCCATACGATCTCCAGATCAGACGCGTCAGTCAGCGGTAATGCAGAGCCCGGCCAGCGACGGATAAGCTGTGTGTGCATGAGATCCAGCGTGTCCAGTCCGGGAATGGTGTCCGGCGTCAGCCACTGGGCAATGCGCGCCAGTTGCGTCAACCCGAGGCTGGATTCGAGGGAGGAACTGATCACTGCTTCCAGCCCTGCGGCATGCGCCTGCGCGATCAACTGACGACAGCGCATCAGGCTGCCGGTAAGTGTAGGTTTGATGATAATTGCCGCCAGCCCGGGTTCGGCCTGTACGGTAAAACCGGTTTCGCGCACACTTTCATCCCAGGCGATCGCGATACCGGTCAGACGGGCGAAATCACGGGACTGCCCGCGGGTCAGACACGGCTCTTCAATAAACGCAATACGCGAACGCAGTTCAGGTGCCACATGGCGGGCAAATCCTTCGGCTTTAACCGGCGTCCAGCTGCGGTTAGCATCAAGGCGTAAATGCAGTTCCGGTAAGGCTTCCAGCAGCATACTGACATTCAGACCATCGCCGACGGATTCGTACAACCCCACTTTTACTTTCGCAACTTTCCTGCCACGAAAATCGCCCGGCAGTGCACCGAGACGGGCATAAAGTTCATTCGGATCACCATGACACAGCGGCGCACAGCGCGTGCTCAGTACTTCCGGCAATTCGCCGCGCAGTTCGGCGTCCGCACAACTCAGCCCGAAAGCCACTGAAGGTAATGCACTGAATGCTGAGGCAACGGCAGCCAGCGAGGCACCTTGCACCCACTGGCTCAGACCATGCTGAACGGCATCCTGCGCCTGAGACATATCTTCCAGACTGAACCCCGGCAGCGGTGCAATTTCACCCCAGCCTGTTTTTTCATCCTGCCACAGTGACACGAGAAAACCGTCGCGGGTTTTCAGGCGCTGATTGCGCAGCACCACCCCAGCCTCCATCGGCACGCTGTACCGGTACACCGTGGCGCGACGCATTATGGATTACGCTTAAATTTGCTGAAGTCCGGCTGACGTTTTTCATTAAACGCATTGCGGCCTTCCTGACCTTCATCGGTCATGTAGAACAACATCGTGGCGTTCCCGGCCAGTTCCTGAAGCCCCGCCTGTCCATCGCAATCGGCGTTCAGTGCGGCTTTCAGGCAACGCAGTGCCATCGGACTGTTTTCCAGCATTTCACGACACCAGCGCACGGTTTCTTTTTCCAGATCAGCCAGAGGAACCACGGTGTTCACCAGCCCCATTTCCAGTGCCGCGTTGGCATCGTACTGGCGGCACAGGAACCATATTTCACGGGCCTTTTTCTGACCGACGATACGCGCCATATAGGACGCGCCCCAGCCGCCATCGAAAGAGCCGACTTTCGGGCCGGTCTGGCCGAAGATGGCGTTATCTGCTGCGATGGTCAGGTCGCACATCATATGCAGTACATGACCGCCGCCAATGGAATAACCGGCTACCATCGCGACCACAGGTTTCGGACAAGTGCGGATCTGACGCTGGAAATCCAGCACGTTAAGATGATGCACACCGCTGGCATCCTGATAACCGCCGTAATCGCCACGGACTTTCTGATCGCCCCCCGCGCAGAAGGCTTTTTCACCTTCACCGGTCAGCACGATCACACCGATGCCTTCGTCATTACGGGCGTCGTCGAGTGCACGGATCATTTCTTTGACGGTCAGCGGACGAAACGCGTTGCGAACCTGCGGCCGGTTGATGGTGATTTTAGCGATGCCGTCAGTGGATTTGTGATAACGGATATCTTCAAACTCGCCGGTGCACTCACGCCATTCGACAGGTGCATACAATTGTTTTTCATCAGGATAAATCATGCTTAACTTCCTTTAAGACAGGTGAAGTAATAAATTCCAGCGCCTGACGGGCATATTCGGCCGGATTATCACGGTGTGCGTTATGCCCGGCATTGGCGACAGTGCGCAGCCCGAAACCGGACTGCTGCGCAAGATGAATAAATTTGATGTCCTGGTTGCCACACAGCCAGACAACCGGCAGGGAAATCCGCAGCAATTGTTCGCGTAAATCAGGTTGTACCGAAAGCGACGTAGCGGTCAGCACGGCGGCGACAGTGTGCGGATTATTGTTCTCACGCAACATAATCATTTGCTGGCGTTGCGAACGGGACAGGCTGGAAAACACCGGTTGCTGATACCAGATGTCCAGCGCCTGTTTCCACGGCATTTGCAAAAAGCGAGCCGCCCATTGCTGGTCATGATGGCGGCGTTGTGCCCTTTCGGCCTGACATGTCAGCCCCGGATGTGCGCCTTCGACCAGCAGGCCCTGTAAACCGGTACGATCGCCCTGGCAGGCGTGATACAGACTGATGCGCCCGCCCAGCGAGTAGCCAATCAGCCAATACGCGGCGACGTTTTTCACACGCAAGGTGTCGGTTAACTGCTGGCTGACATCCGCAAAACCGGCAGCCGTCAGCGACGCAGAACGGCCATGTCCCGGCAAATCCACAAACAGACAAGGCCAGCCACCAAGCGCAGGAAGCAAGGGCTGCCAGTCGTCTGCACTGCCCAGCAGGCCATGGAGAAACACCAGCCACGGACGGTCTGTGACCCCGGCGTTGAGAACCTGACAGGCCAGCGTCATGATGCGCTCATCTCCTGTACCAGCGAACGCAGGCATTCTGCCCCTTCTGTTTCACTGACTTTTAGCTCGATCAGTTTCACGCCCCCATGCTGCCAGCATTGACTGACTGCATGATGCAGCTCAGACATCGACACCGGACAGGCATAATCCAGACCAAACATTGCCGCTGCGTGGCTGAAACTCACATTCTGCGGCATACAGTAAAAGCGCTGCCGCTCGGCTTCCGGTGTCGGTAACAACGAGAAAATCTGCCCGCCATTGTTATTCACCACAATAATCACCGTCGGTGCAGAACACTGACGCATCAGCGCCAGCGCGTTTAAATCATAAAGCGCGGAGATATCACCCAGCAGCACCAGCGTCGGTTTGCAGGTTGCGCGCTGTACGCCCGCAGCGGTCGACAGCAGCCCGTCAATACCGCTTGCGCCGCGATTGGCGAAAACAGGATAACCGGCGGGAAGTTGAGCAAAGGCATCGGCCAGACGCACAATCAGGCTGTTGCCGAGAAATAGCTGGCCCTGCTCAGGTAATAAAGCCGGTAGCTGCCACGCAGCGGCGGCCTCGCCAAATACACCTTCGAGACGGGTTTCCACGGCATGTAACGCGCGCTGCGAGCAATGTTCAAGGGCTTGGGCCCAGTCACCCTGAGGCTGAGCCGGATGAGACTGCAACCATTCACTGACGCTGGCCTGTATCCGACGACCACGATGTTGTGCCGGATCCTGACGGCCAGGCAGCGGATCAATCAGCCAGTACTCATCAGGTTGGCAGGCCGCCTGCCATTGCAGCAGGCGCTTACCGGTCAGACCTGCGCCGAACTGGATCACCAGTTGGGCGTGCGCCAGTGTTGCCTGTGCCTGAGGTGACGCCAGCCACAAATCCGCGCAAGGGAGCGGATTACCGGTTGATGCCTGCACATCACTGATCAACGGCCAGCCCAGTTGCTCCGCCCAGTGTGCCACCCGTTCACTTTCACGTCCCGAAAGGCGGCCTGCGATAATGACGCCGCGTTTTTGCCGCCATGAAAACCAGTCCGGCTGTTCGGTCACCGGCAAAACCTGAGAATACTTCAGCCACGGCTGTTGTCCCTGCCACCAGTCGCCCAGCGTTTGCAGCCAGTCCAGATGTTCGCCATTGTCCTCGCCATACAGCGGTTCAGCGAACGGGCAGTTAATGTGCACGGCGCCGTGTGTCTGCTGCGCCAGCACATTATCCAGCGCGGAAACCAGCCAGCTCGCACTGATTTCCGGTGTCGGACGGGGTAATTCCAGCGACCCGACCGGATGACTGGCGAACATACCGGTCTGGCGGATAGCCTGATTAGCACCGCAACCGATGAGTTCCGGGGGACGGTCAGCGGTGAGCAATACCAGTTTTTCGCCGGTCAGCCCGGCTTCGATCAACGCAGGATACAAATTTGCCACCGCCGTACCGGAGGTAACGATAATCGCCACGCGCTGCCCGCTGGCTTTTGCCAGCCCGAGTGCCAGATGGCCGAGGCCGCGTTCATCAAAATGAGTATGGCAGATAAGATGCGGATGTGCGGCGGCGGCCAGCGTTAACGGCGTAGACCGGGAACCGGGTGCGATGCACACATGCTGCACCTGATGGCGGGTTACGGCTTCGAGGATAAGCGTCGCCCAACGGCGGTTAAAAACGGCTACAGACATGTTCAACTCACTCCGGCAAAGGGTTATCCGGCCTGAACGGCAGGCGTGTAATGCTCTTCCAGCAAAGTGCGCAAACCCGCGGCTTTGTTTTCGATTTCCAGCCATTCCTGAGCGGCGTCAGAACCGGCGACAATCCCCGCACCGGCATAGAGTTCAAGATGATGTCCTTTCACCATGGCAGAACGCAGCGCGACGGTAAATTCACTTTGTTCAGCACTGAGATATCCGGCAGAACCGGCATACCATTCACGATCAAAAGGTTCAAATTCAGCAATGAACTTGCGTGCAGCCTGTCTCGGTAATCCGGCCACGGCTGCGGTCGGTTGCAGGCGTTGCAGACAACCGGCATCATCAGGCCCGGTCAGTTCACCGTGAATATTGCGGCGTAAATGCTGCACTTTGCGCAGACGTAAAACCTCTGCCGGTGTGACATCCAGCGAATGCGCCCCGCCCTGTAAACGCTGACAGATGTCGTCAACGACCAGTAAATTTTCACGCTGATTTTTGCCATCGCTGAGCAGCCAGTCACCCAGTGCCTGCGCTTGCTGATCATCGGGATGATTAGCCACGGTTCCCGCCAGCGCTTCGGTATAGAGTTCGGTGTTATCACGCAGAAATAAACGTTCCGGGCTGGAACCCAGAAACGCCTGTTGTGCGGTGAACGCCAGCATAAAATGATAGCAGTGATGATTAACGCTGCGGCTGGCAGCAAGAAATGCACAGGCATTCAGTGGCTGACTGAGCGTTAAGGTTGTTTTGCGTGCCAGCACGACTTTATCGAACTGATGCTGTTCAATACCTGAAAGCGCACGTTCAACCAGCGCCTTCCACTGCGACTCGGCCGGTAAATGCTGATGCTGTAATACGTGGGAGGTAAGCGGTGGTAAGGTGCGACTGGCCACCAGTGAACGCAGGAACAAGCGTGTGCGGCGTGCCTCATCCTGTAAAGAATACGGACTGAAAAGGGTACAACGCAGCCACCAGGTATTGCCCTGACGGCAAAGTTCGATGCGGGGAAGAAACAGTGCGTTGGCAGCGGATGCATCATCCGCCGTACCGTTAAACGCATTCAGCCCCCAGATATGCAAATCGGGAACCTCAGGAAACTGGCGAATAAACGCCTGCGCTTGCGCAATATGCCCAAAAGAATAAGCATCGCCACAAACGGCAGCTTCTTCATTTCCGTCACGTTGTTGCCAGTAAAATTTCGGGTAACAAGGCTGCGCAGCCAGCCATTCGAGCAGGCCAGTGTCAGGCTGTTTTTGCAGGGAATAACTGAATTGCCGGATCCCCGCAGCAGCAGGCCATTCGCCTGCCAGCCTCGTATCAAGCTGTTCAATGATTGCTGAGATTTGTTTCACCGCTACCTCGGACCATACCGGATGTTTAGTGACGGGCAGAAATACCCTTCTGGATCAAAAAACGGGTTGGATCAATAACGGAAGAATTATGCGGCGATACGAAAAATGAAAATATGCGACAGATCAAGCTGAAGTGAGTGCCGTTAGCTAAGAAGGAGTAGAAGAAGGGAGAAAGGAGTAAGTCACCGGGCAGAAACAGGAGCAGCAGACGCTGCCCCTGTTCAGTGAGATTAACGACGCAGAAGCAGGCCGACAACCAGACCTACGGCAGCACCGACGCCGACACCATGCCATGGATTTTCATGCACATAATCATCAGTTCTTTCTGCAACCTGACGGGCTTTCTTGCAGTAAGAACGTGCCGCCGGGTCAATACGTGATTTAATATCTTTCAGTGCATTTTCTGCACGTGCTTTGACCTGAATGTATTTCTCATCCGCTTTGTCACCCGAGGATTTGAGTACTTCCTCCAGCGTTTCAGTCAACATGCGTAAATCGTCATCCAACGAATTCTGCTGTGTCTCAAATTGTTCAGCCATGGTTATCTCCTTATGATGGGTTCGTGTAAAAGCATAGACTGCCTTTAACCCTAGCGCATATCGGGAGTAATTGCCTGAAGGATCCGCCCTAAACTGCCGAAAAATCGAGGTTTTAAGAACCTTCCGACCCTTTAGTTTCAGTAAAAACGGTTCTTTTCACAGCCTCGTTCTGCTGCTTTTCACGCTGTTTGGCCAGCCACAATCCACTGTTTTTCATCGCGTAACCGAACATTAACCCCACCAGCAAAGATACCACCACCTGACGCCAGTCACCTTGCGCGGCGAAGGTCGCGCAGGCACCGATAAAGGTGCCCGGCACAAAGGCCAGCCATTGCTGCCGAGCCTGAATACACATCAGGAATGCCACTACGCCAGTCAGCAGATAACCCAGAATGTTCCATTCGGGACGCATGGCGCTGCCTGCAATAATCACGACCGCCCAAAATACACCGCTGAGACAGGTCAGGGTGCTGATCAGCAACCCGCGTAATCCGCCCTGCGGGCATGCGAAATACGCTGTGCACCCCAGGAAACCCGCCCAGCTTATCAGGCCAAGGCTTATCGCCACCCAACCCCAGATACCAGAGAGGATGCCGGTGGTGATGGCGATCATCACTAAAACATTCATGGTGTGAACCTGTACGAATCTGAACAAGCGCGCAGTGTACGCATTGGCAGGAATAATGAAATGGGAGAGATCACAAAACTAATGTAATAATTAGCTGAACGTACATATAAATGTGACTTACATCACATAAATCAATCAATACGATTAAAAAAGCCGCTCATGTGAGCGGCTTCGTCAGGTTTTGCAGATGCCCTCAGAGCAGCGGTTGGGCCATCTGTACCAGCGAAATCAGCGGTTGCGGGAAGATACCCAGCAACAGCACTAAAATCGCAGAAATCAGCACCACGACACCGCCTGCGGTCAGTGCCCAGTTGTTCGGGGTATCACGTACCAGCGTTTCCGGTGCACTCAGGTACAGGCTCACGGTGACGCGCAGATAGTAATAAAGACCAATCGCAGAACCCACCACTACAGCACCGGTCAGCCACCACAGATGTGCGGTCACACCGGTCGCAATCACGTAGAACTTACCGATAAAGCCCAGCGTCATCGGAATACCGGCCAGTGACAACATCATCACGGTCATCACCGCAGACAGAATTGGCTTATGCCAGAACAGACCACGGTAAGAGAACAGCGATTCTGCATCCGGGCCTTTGTACGGGCTGGACATCAGACTCACGACACCGAAAGCGCCGAGGCTGCTGAACAGATAACCGGCCAGATACACGCCAACGGTTTCCATCGACAGCTGATGTGTTTGTACCGCAATCAGCGCCACCAGCAGATAACCCAGGTGAGCGATGGAAGAATAACCAAGCAGACGTTTGATATTGCTCTGGCTGATAGCCATCAGGTTACCGACCAGGATCGAACAGAAGGCAATGATGCTCAGCACGATGCGGATTGATTCACTGTCAGCTACAGGCGCGTACAGGAACAAACGCATGACCACCGCAAAGATAGCGATTTTGCTGGCGGTTGCCAGGAAAGTCGAAACCGGTGCCGGTGCGCCCTGATACACGTCCGGCGTCCACAGATGGAACGGTACCAGCGACAGTTTAAAGCCCAGACCCACAATCATCATGCCCAGACCCGCCATCAGCAGCGGCTGATGTAACATCACGCCGTCGCCCAGGTTTTTGCCCAGTGACGCAAAGGACAAATCACCGGATTGTGCGTACAGCAGCGCCATACCGAACAGCAGGAAAGATGACGCAGCAGCCGACAGCAGCATGTATTTAATCGCAGCTTCCAGCGAGCGTTTCTGGCGGTAGGCGTAACCAATCAGGCCGAACAGTGGCAGGGAAATCAGTTCGATCCCGAGGAACATTGACGCCAGATGGTTAGAACATGCCAGCAGAATGCCGCCCATGGCCGCAATGAGAACTAACAGATAGAACTCTTCGCGGTTGTCCGGATAACCGGCCAGCCAGGGATAAGCAAACGTACTGGTGGCCAGACTCGCCAGCAAGACCAGACCGATGTAGAACATCGAGTAGCCATCAACACGCAGCAGCGGTGTGACATCCTGCGGACCGACCTGCCCGACGTAGTAAAGGGAAAGTAAGGCAACGTTCAGCCCGATGACTGTCAGTGTGGCATTGAGAAAATGGTCGCGTCGCCACGCAATGGACAGCATCACCACCACCACCGTCAATCCGACGATCATCAGCGGTAATAGTGCGATCAGATTTTGAAGTGTAAATGTCATGGCGAGTTACGGCCTTGTCGTTGAAATAGTGGAAACTGAAGACCCGAACCCGTGCTGGATGTTACTCATCGCAGCACTCGAAGTATCCAGAATTGGCTGCGGGAAGATGCCCAGCACCACCAGCAATACCACCAGCAACAGGATGATCGACAGTTCGCGTGAGGTCATACCCTGCAGCGGTTCGTCAGATTTTGCTTTGCCATAGTAAGCGCGCTGCATCATCACCAGTGAGTAAACTGAAGCGAACACCAGACCAAAGGTTGAGATGACAGTGATCACCGGCACAACCGGGAAGCTGCCAAACAAGATCTGGAATTCACCAACGAAGTTACCTGTACCCGGCATCCCTAACGTGGCGACAGCGAAGAACAGAGACAACGCTGGCAGGTATTTAATACGCCCCCACAATCCTCCCATCTGACGCATGTCGCGGGTATGCAGACGTTCGTAGAGCTGACCACAAATGATGAACATCCCGGCGGCGGACAGACCGTGTGCAATCATCTGAATGACTGCGCCCTGGTATGCCAGGTGGCTGCCGGTGTAGATAGCAATCAGTACGAAGCCCATGTGCGAAACGGAGGTGTACGCGATCAGACGTTTAATGTCAGTCTGGCAGAAGGCCATCCACGCGCCGTAGAAGATACCAATCACACCCAGCCACATAGCAATCGGGGCGAACTGGTGTGAGGCTTCCGGGAACAGTGGCAGACAGAAACGTAACATCCCGTAAGCCGCAGTTTTTAGCAAGATACCGGCTAAGTCGACGGAACCTGCGGTTGGCGCCTGGCTGTGTGCATCCGGTAACCAGCCATGCAATGGCACAACCGGCATTTTCACCGCGAAGGCAATAAAGAAGCCGAGCATCAGCAGGTATTCAACACCGTGCGACATTGGCGTTTTCAGCAGGTCGGCATAATTAAATGTCCACACGCCGGTGGCGTTATAGTGCACAAACACCAGGCCGAGGATCGCAATCAACATCACCAGTCCGCTGGACTGTGTATAGATGAAGAATTTGGTTGCTGCGCTGATACGTGTTTTACCGTCTGACGCTTTGTGGCCCCACAAAGCAATCAGGAAGTACATCGGCACCAGCATCATTTCCCAGAAGAAGAAGAACAGGAACATGTCGATGGCGAGGAACACGCCGATAACGCCGCCGAGGATCCACAATAAATTCAGGTGGAAGAAACCCTGATATTTCTGGATTTCACGCCACGAACAGAGGATCGCCAGCACACCCAGCAAACCGGTCAGTACCACCATCAGCAAAGACAAACCGTCCAGTGCCAGATGGAAACTGATGCCAAAACGTGGGATCCATGGCAACGAAAACTCGGATTGCCACTGCGGAATCCCCGCAGGCGTCGTTAATGAATATCCTCCCTGCAACCACAATTGCACGGAAAGAGCCAGCGTCAGCCCCATCGCAATCAACGCGATCCAGCGCGGTACTTTGCTCCCAAAGCGCTCAGTCTGCCAGCACAGCAGTCCGCCGATAAAGGGGATAAATATTAGCCAAGGTAATAGCATGGCGTGTCGTTCCCTTCTTTTATGCCCGAAGGCTATTTCACTTGCCGGCCCGTTACGGGAACAGACCGGCATTGATAACTACACCTGGAATGCAGGCTTAAATCACCAGCAGCAGCGCCAGAACAACGACTGCACCGAGCCCCATTGACGCGACGTACCAACGTACCTGACCGTTTTCGCTGAGAGTCAGACCACGGTTACCCAGACGGGCAAACAGCGCAGGCAGATTCATCATTGAGTTCAGCGGATCACGTTGCAGGAGTTTCGCGACCAGCAGATAAGGTTTCACGAAAATCATGTCGTACAGCCAGTCGAAGCCCCAGGCATGGAACCACCAGGTCGTGAAGAAACGGCCCGGTGCGCTTTTCGCAATGCTGTTGACCAGCGAGCGTTTACCCAGATACAGGGCCGCCGCCAGCAGAATCCCAACAATTGCAATCACGCCTGATGTGATTTCCAGCGTCAGCACACTGCCGTGCGCCAGTTCAGTGGTATCCGGCAGTACGCCTTTCAGTGGCGGAACAATCATCGCGCCAATGAAGGTGGACAGAACCAGTAACACCAGCAGCGGCAGGTGGTGAGTGATGCCTTTACCCGCATGTGCTTTGATTTTTTCTTCGCCGTGGAAGACGATGAAGATCATGCGGAAGGTGTACAGCGAGGTCATAAACGCCCCGACCAGACCCGCAACCATCAGATTCAGGTGGCCGTTAGCCAGCGCACCCGCGAGGATTTCATCTTTACTGAAGAAGCCCGCAGTGATGATTGGCAAGGCGGACAGTGCAGCACCGCCGACCAGGAAGCAGATATACACCAGCGGAATGGACTTACGTAATCCACCCATTTTGAAGATGTTCTGTTCGTGGTGGCAGGCCAGAATGACCGAACCGGAAGAAAGGAACAGCAGTGCTTTGAAGAACGCGTGCGTCATCAGGTGGAAGATTGCGGCATCCCACGCCTGAACGCCCAGCGCCAGGAACATGTAACCAATCTGGCTCATGGTCGAGTACGCGAGAACACGTTTGATGTCGGTCTGCACCAGCGCAGCAAAGCCCGCCAGCACCAGCGTTACCGCGCCGATAATGCCCACCAGATGCAGAATTTCCGGTGCCATCAGGAACAGGCCGTGCGTACGTGCAATCAGATAAACACCGGCGGTCACCATGGTTGCGGCGTGGATCAGCGCAGAAACCGGCGTCGGACCAGCCATAGCATCTGCCAGCCAGGTCTGGAGCGGAAGCTGTGCGGATTTACCCACTGCGCCACCCAGTAACATCAGGGTCGCCCAGGTGATAGCCGTATCGCCAACGGCCAGTTTCTGTGGTGCCAGGATCATCAGTTCACGGAAGTTCAGGGTACCCAGTTCGCGGTACAAGATGAACAATGCGAAAGCCAGGAACACGTCACCGACACGGGTCACAATGAATGCTTTCATTGCGGCCGCACCGTTTGCCGGATGGGTGTAATAGAAACCGATCAACAGGTAACTGCACAGACCCACGCCTTCCCAGCCGAGGTACATCAGCAACAGGTTATCGGCCAGTACCAGAATGACCATGCTGGCGATAAACAGGTTGGTGTAAGCAAAGAAGCGTGAATAGCCTTCTTCACCGCGCATGTACCAGGAAGCAAACATGTGGATGAAGAAACCGACGCCGGTGACCACGGACAGCATGGTCATCGACAAACCATCGAGCGTCAGCGTGACAGGAATATTGAAATCCCCGACCTGCATCCAGTTCCACAGATTCTGGTTAAAGACTTCAACGCCCGCCGCTTTCTGGCTGAGGAAATTGATACCCACATAAAGGGTGGTCAGCGCTGCCAGACCAATCGACCCGACACCTACGGTAGCGGAGGTATTTTCAGACCAGCGACCGCGTGAAAAGGCCAGTAACAGGAAGCCAATCAGCGGGAACAGAATTGTTAAATAGAGTAAGTTCATCCGCGCATCTCACTGACAGTATCAATATTGAGAGTGTGGCGACGGCGATACAGTTGCAGCAGCAACGCCAGGCCAATACTGGCCTCCGCCGCAGCCAGGCTGATAGCCAGAATGTACATCACCTGCCCGTCCGCCTGACCCCAGTAGCTTCCTGCCACGATGAACGCCAGCGCCGCTGCGTTGATCATCACTTCAAGGCTGATCAACATAAACAGCAGGTTACGACGAACCAGCAGCCCGGTCAGCCCCAACACAAAGAGGATGGCGGCCAAAATAAGACCATGTTGTAGAGGGATCATGCTCTCTCCTCCGTTTTTCTTTTTGTTGCCATTTCGGTCGTTACCGGTGCGTCACCAAAGACTTCACCTGGTTTGTGTTCACGTCCGATATGGAATGCCACGACCAGACCGGCCAGCAGCAACATTGATGCCAGTTCAACCGCCAGAACGTAAGGTCCAAACAGCGCGATACCGACGGCTTTCGCATCAATCATGTCGCCTTTGATACCGTGAGCATGCAACCCGAGGATTGACATGATCATCACCACCAGCAGGATGACCGACAGGATTGAAGGCCCGATCCAGGTGGCAGGTTTAAGCCATGCACGTTCCTGCTCCTGCACGTTACCCAGGTTGAGCATCATCACCACAAAGACGAACAGCACCATAATGGCACCGGCGTACACGATGATCTCCAGGGCACCGGCGAAATACGCACCGAGCGAGAAGAAAACCGCAGCAATCGCCAGCAGAGAGACGATCAGGTACAGCAGTGCATGAACCGGGTTGGTATGCGTGATCACACGCAATGTCGCCAACACGGCCACTAGGGCTGCAATATAAAATGCAAATTCCATGCTTGCGGCTCCTTAAGGCATCAGACCTTTGACGTTGATCGGTTTGGCTTCGTTTTCAGCTTCGCCTTTCGACTTGCCATCAATCGCCATACCGGCCATCCGGTAGAAATTATATTCCGGATATTTACCCGGCCCCGAAATCAACAGATCTTCTTTTTCGTATACCAGGTCCTGGCGTTTGAATTCACCCAGCTCGAAGTCCGGCGTCAGCTGAATGGCTGTTGTCGGGCAAGCTTCTTCACACAATCCGCAGAAAATGCAACGTGAGAAGTTGATGCGGAAGAATTCCGGATACCAGCGGCCATCTTTCATTTCTGCTTTTTGCAGAGAAATACAACCTACCGGACACGCTACGGCACACAGGTTACAGGCAACGCAGCGCTCTTCACCGTCCGGGTCGCGCGTCAGCACGATACGGCCACGATAACGTGGAGGCGGGTTAACCGGAACTTCAGGATACATCTGGGTTTCGCGCTTGGCGAAGGCATGCATGCCTATCATCCACAAGCTGCGAACCTGGGTACCGAACCCGACCACTATGTCTTTCAATGTCATGGTTTCATCACCCCTTATTGCGCGTTGTACAAGATGACCGCAGCGGTCGCCAGCAGATTAAGCAACGTCAGTGGCAGGCAAACTTTCCAGCCAAATGACATCACCTGGTCGTAGCGGGGACGCGGCAAAGCAGCACGGATCAAAATGAACATCACCATGAAGAAAGCAGTTTTCAGCGCAAACCAGATAAACGGCGGCAGGAACGGGCCCTGCCAGCCACCGAAGAACAAAGTGACGATCAACGCAGAGACCGTCACGATACCGATGTATTCCCCCACGAAGAACAGGCCGAATTTCATACCGGAATATTCAATGTGGTAACCATCGGCCAGTTCCTGCTCGGCTTCCGGCTGGTCAAACGGGTGACGGTGGCAAACAGCAACGCCGGCAATCGCAAAGGTCACGAAGCCAAAGAACTGCGGAATGATGTTCCACACATGCGCCTGCGAATTGACGATGTCTTGCAGATTGAAAGAACCCGCCTGCGCCACGACGCCCATCAGTGATAAACCGAGGAAGACTTCATAGCTCAGCGTCTGGGCAGAAGCACGCATCGCACCCAGCAGCGAGTATTTGTTGTTACTGGACCAGCCAGCGAACAACACCGCATAGACGGTCAGACCGGCCATCATCAGGAAGAACAAAATACCGATGTTCAGATCGGCGGCGAACCAGGTCGGACTGACCGGAACGATCGCAAAGGAGATCAACAGGGACGTAAACGCAATCATCGGTGCCAGCGTAAAGATGGCTTTGTCGGTGAAGTTAGGAACCCAGTCTTCCTTGAAGAACATCTTGATCATGTCAGCCACAAGCTGCAGGGAACCGCCCCAGCCGACACGGTTTGGTCCGTAACGGTTCTGGAACAGCCCCAGCAAACGGCGTTCGCCGAAGCTCATGAAGGCCCCGCAAATCACCACGACCAGCAGGATCACGACAGCTTTCAGAATGGCGATCAACGAATCAATCACGACAGGTGTAAACCAGCTCATTGTGCTGCCTCCCGCAGATTTTCAACCGTTGCGCCAACCAGCACCGGCGGAATACCCGGTAAGCCCAGCGGCAGGCCGACCTGGCCCTGGTTCAATGTTTCACTCAGACGAACCGGCAATTTCAGTGTCTGACCGGCACAGGTGAACTCCACCTGTGAACCTGCGTTCACGCCTAACTGTGCAGCATCTGCCGGGTTAACCATCACATACGCCTGTGGCATACGCTGCTGGATCACCTTTGAACGCTGTGTCATTTCCTCACTGCCGAACAGGTGATAATAAGGCGCAACGCGCCAGCTATCGCTCTGTGCGGTAAACGCAGCCGGAATGGCGGTGAAGTATTCAAGACGGGCTTCGCCAGCTTCAATCAGACGTACACCCGGATCGCCGAAGCGCAGGCTGCCACCGACTTCACTCTGGAATTTGTTCCAGGCTTGCGGGGAGTTCCAGCCCGGTGCCCAGGCAAAGGGTATCTGATTGCGGTGGGCTGTCGGACTGTTGTTCCCTTCCATAGAGAAGGCAAACATGGTGTCTTTATCTTGCGGCTGACGCGGCTCGTGCACGCTGATATTCGCACGTGCAGCAGTACGACCACTCGAACGGATAGGAGAACGTGCCAGTTTCTGACCACGAATACGGAAAGTGGCATCAGGCGCAGCTTCAACAATGCCTGTCAGTTGTGGCAACGCAGCAACACACGCCTGAATGACGTGATCCAGTTGCGTCCAGTCAACATGGCGGCTGTTGATGGTGGAATGCAGCGAATGCATCCAGCGCCAGCTTTCCAGCATGGTGATGGTAGTGTCGTAGTAGGCAGGATCGTAAACCTGGAAGAAGCGCTGAGCACGGCCTTCCTGATTCACCAAAGTACCGTCGCTTTCCGCAAAGCTTGCCGCAGGCAGGATCAGGCTGGCTTGATCCATGATGCGCGTGCGCTGATGGTCAACGACCAGCAGGTTCTGCACGTTAGCTAATGCCGCATTCACTTCCGCTTCAGGCGCCTGACGGTAAAGGTCATTTTCCATCACGATGGCGCTGTCGGCTTCACCCCGGGTCAGCAACGCGAGTGCTTCGTCCAGCGAGCCGCCACCAATCATCGAAAGACCGATGCTGTTAGCTGCGGAAGCCACAAAGGTAATACCGACATCGCTGCCTGCACCTTTCAGCGCTTTCGCGATGTTAGCAGCCGCTTCAATGATGGCATCTGAACCGGCGCTTGTACCGGTGATGATCAGCGGCTTGCGTGCACCGGTCAGCGCCTGCACAATCACGTCGATTTTCTTGTTCAGACCATCAGCAAGGTCGCTGACTGCTGGCGCAGAATTATCCAGCGCATGGGCGATAGCAAAGCCGAAACGCGCCTGCTCATCAACCGGGGCGCGGTAATTGTAAGCGGCGATATCGTCGAGCTTCGTGTTATCCACGTTGGTGATAAACAACGGATGTTTGGCATGCTGACCGATATTCTGTACAGCCGCGATTTGCCAGTCGGCAACACGCTGAGCCGCTGCCATCGCGCGAGCTTTACCTTTTACAGCCTGACGAACAGACAGTGCGATACGCGCACCGGTCTGGGTTAAATCTTCGCCCAGCACCAGAACGGCATCGTAATCTTCAATTTCACGCAGCGCCGGTGTACGCACACCGCTGTTGCGCAGAATGTTCAGCATCAGTTGCAAACGCCCCTGCTCTGCCGCGTTGATACCCGTATAGAAATTTTCAGCACCGACCAGCTCTCGCAGGGCAAAGTTGCTTTCAAGGCTGGCGCGTGGCGAGCCGATACCGATCGTTTTCTTCGCCTGACGGATAATGTCTGCCGCGCCCTGCATCGCCTGTTCAGCGTTAAGTTCGATCCAGTCGTTGCCCCGCAGTTGCAATGGCTTCTTCGGTCGATCTTTGAGGTTCACGTAGCCATACCCGAAACGACCACGATCGCACAGGAAGTAATGGTTTACGGTACCGTTATAACGGTTTTCGATACGACGCAGTTCGCCGTAACGTTCACCCGGGCTGGTGTTACAGCCAACAGAACATTGCTGACAAATGCTTGGCGCAAACTGCATATCCCATTTACGGTTATAGCGTTCGGAATGCGTTTTATCGGTGAAAACACCGGTCGGACAGACTTCAACCAGGTTACCGGAGAACTCACTTTCCAGCGGTCCATCTTCCGGGCGGCCGAAATAGACGTTGTCGTGTGCGCCATAAACGCCCAGATCGGTGCCGTCCGCGTAATCCTTGTAGTAACGGACACAACGGTAACAGGCGATACAGCGGTTCATTTCATGAGAAATGAACGGGCCGAGATCCTGGTTGTTATGGGTTCGTTTGGTAAAGCGGTAACGGCGCATACTGTGGCCGGTCATCACCGTCATATCCTGCAGGTGACAGTTACCGCCTTCCTCACACACCGGACAGTCGTGCGGATGGTTGGTCATCAGCCATTCCACAACGCTTTCACGAAATTCTTTCGCTTCGCCGTCATCGATGGAAATGAAGGTGCCATCAGACGCGGGTGTCATACATGACATCACCAGACGACCGCGCGTGTCTTCCGCATTTTGGTATTGCTTAACCGCACATTGGCGACAAGCGCCGACGCTTCCCAGCGCCGGATGCCAGCAAAAATAAGGAATATCGAGGCCGAGAGAGAGGCAAGCCTGTAACAGGTTGTCCGCTCCGTCTACATCGTATTCTTTGCCGTCTACATGAATCGTAGCCATAGTCAGCATGCTTCCACGTGGCCCACTTAGTGGGCGTTAATCAAAAATTCTTGCCGGGTTGGCGTATATCATTCGACAGCGCGTCCCTTGTTCCGGGAATTCGCGCACAGCGGGCTCACGTCCGCTGCCTGTTGCCTTCACTACCAGCGTTCTTTCAGCAGATTGTTTGGCTGAATTCCGCCAATCGCGCGTGCGTTGTTGAAATGCTGTTTGGCGATACCCGCCTCAAACTCTTCCCGGAAATATTTAATCGCACTCTGCAATGGCTCCACGGCACCCGGCGCGTGTGCGCAGAAGGTTTTGCCCGGGCCAAGCTGGCGGCAAAGCTGTTGGAGAGTTTCGATATCTCCCGGCTGGCCTTCACCGCGCTCCAGCGCACGAAGAATTTTCACACTCCACGGCAGACCATCACGGCATGGCGTACACCAGCCACAAGATTCGCGGGCGAAAAACTCTTCCAGGTTACGCACCAGCGGGACCATGCCGATTTCATTATCAACGGCCATGGCCAGCGCAGTCCCCAGACGGCTGCCAGCTTTACCAATGCTGGCAAAGTCCATCGGCAGATCCAGATGATCAGCGGTCAGGAAGTCGGTCCCTGCCCCGCCCGGCTGCCAGGCTTTAAATTTCAGGCCGTCACGCATGCCACCGGCATACTCTTCAAGGATTTCACGTGCGGTGGTCCCAAACGGTAGCTCCCAGACGCCCGGATTTTTCACCCGGCCGGAGAAGCCCATCAGCTTGGTGCCGGCATCTTCACTTTTGCCCGCCGAAATACCTTTGTACCAGTCCACCCCGTGCTCAAGGATTGCAGGTACGTTGCACAACGTTTCGACGTTGTTGACACAAGTCGGTTTACCCCATACACCGGCAGAGGCCGGGAATGGCGGCTTGGAACGCGGGTTGGCACGGCGGCCTTCCAGTGAGTTGATGAGCGCCGTTTCTTCACCGCAGATATAACGACCGGCACCGGTATGCACAATCAGTTCAAAGTCAAAACCGGTACCCAGGATATTTTTACCCAGCAGGCCAGCGGCTTTGGCTTCTTCGATTGCACGGCGCAGGTTCACAGCGGCTTCAATGTATTCGCCACGCAGGAAGATGTAGCCACGATAAGATTTCAGCGCGAAGGCCGAAATCAGCATGCCTTCCACCAGCAGGTGTGGCATTTGTTCCATCAGCATGCGGTCTTTATAAGTACCGGGTTCCATCTCATCGGCGTTACACAGCAGATAGCGGATGTTCATGCTTTCGTCTTTCGGCATCAGACTCCACTTCAGACCGGTGGAGAAACCTGCGCCGCCACGCCCTTTCAGGCCAGCGTCTTTTACCAGATTAACGATTTCTTCCTGCGCCATGCCTTTGAGGGCTTTTTCCGCACCCACATAACCGTTTTTGCTGCGGTACTCGTCGATCCAGACGGGCTGCTTATCATCACGCATACGCCAGGTCAGCGGATGCATCTCGGGTGTACGTTCAATGTGTCGGGGAATATATGTCATGCGTAACGCTCCAGTAGCGAGCCGATCGCTTCCGGCGTCAGATGGCTGTGCGTGTCCTCATCAATCATCATTGACGGACCTTTGTCACAGTTACCAAGACAGCAGGTCGGCAGCAGAGTAAAGCGTCCGTCTTCGGTCGTTTCGCCCGGCTTAATATGCAACTGTTGTTCCAGTGCGGCCTGGATCCCCTGATAACCGGTGATGTGGCACACCACGCTGTCACAGTAGCGGATCACATGGCGTCCGACCGGCTGACGGAAGATCTGGCTGTAGAATGTCGCCACACCTTCAACATCACTGGCAGGAATACCCAGAACATCGGAGATTGCGTAGATAGCGCCATCAGGCACCCAGCCACGCGCTTTTTGCACGATTTTCAACGCTTCGATAGAGGCCGCGCGGGCATCTTCGTAGTGATGTTTTTCGTGCTCAATCGCTTCGCGTTCAGCGTCACTCAGCACAAATACCGGCGGCGCAACAGGCTCGCTGATATTGATGTACTGAACTTCTGAGTCTTTATTGATATCTGTCATCGTTAGCGGTCCACATCTGACATTACAAAATCGATACTGCCCAGATACACGATCAGGTCGGATACCAGGCTGCCACGGATTACGGACGGGATCTGTTGCAAATGCGGGAAGCTTGGCGTACGGACACGGGTGCGGTAGCTCATGGTGCTGCCGTCACTGGTCAGGTAATAGCTGTTGATCCCTTTGGTGGCTTCAACCATCTGGAAAGATTCTTGCGCAGGCATAACCGGCCCCCACGACACTTGCAGGAAGTGAGTGATCAGGGTCTCAATGTGTTGCAGCGTGCGCTCTTTCGGTGGCGGCGTGGTCAGCGGGTGATCTGCTTTGAACGGACCTTCCGGCATATTTTTGTAACACTGTTCCAGAATGCGCAGGCTCTGACGAAGTTCTTCTACTTTCAGCATCACACGGGAATAGCAGTCACTGACGCCATCACCGGTCGGCACTTCAAAGTCAAAGTTTTCGTAGCCGGAATACGGACGCCATTTACGCACGTCAAACGGAATACCCGTTGCGCGCAGGCCAGCGCCGGTGGTGCCCCAGGCCAGGGCATCATCTGCGTTATACGCAGCCACGCCTTTGGAACGGCCAATCAGAATGGTGTTTTTCAGCGCCGCTTTAACATAGGAATCCAGACGGGCTGGCATCCAGTCAAGGAATTCACGCAGCAGACGATCCCACCCTTTCGGCAGATCATGCGCAACGCCACCAATACGGAACCAGGCCGGGTGCATACGGAAACCGGTAATCGCTTCCACCAGATCGTAAATTTTCTGACGATCGGTAAAGGCGAAGAACACCGGGGTCATCGCGCCCACGTCCTGGATAAACGTAGAGATGTACAACAAATGGCTGTTGATGCGGAACAGCTCAGATAACATGACACGTATAGTGTTCACGCGGTCCGGCGTCACGATACCGGCGAGTTTTTCAACAGCCAGCACGTAAGGCATTTCGTTTACGCAACCGCCGAGATATTCGATACGGTCAGTGTAAGGAATGTAGCTGTGCCAGGACTGCCGTTCACCCATTTTCTCAGCACCACGGTGGTGGTAACCGACGTCAGGCACGCAATCGACAATTTCTTCACCATCAAGCTGCAGGATGATGCGAAATGCGCCGTGCGCAGACGGGTGGTTAGGGCCGAGGTTGAGGAACATAAAGTCTTCGTTGTTGGTACCGCGCTTCATGCCCCAGTCTTCAGGCTTGAAGGTCAGCGATTCCATCTCAAGTTCTTCTTTCTGCCTGGTCAGTTCGTAGGGATCGAACTCAGTGGCACGCGCCGGATAATCTTTACGCAGCGGATGCCCTTCCCAGGTCTGCGGCATCATAATGCGCGTCAGATGCGGGTGGCCATCGAAGGTAATACCGAACATTTCCCATGTTTCACGCTCATACCAGTTAGCATTCGGGAACACTTTGGTGATGGTCGGAACATGAAGATCGTTTTCTGATAATGCCACCTTGATCATGATGTCGCGGTTACGCTCAACCGAGAGCAGATGGTAGAAAACGGAAAAATCCGCGGCCGGTAAACCGTCGCGGTGTGTACGTAAACGCTCATCAAAGCCATGCAAATCAAAAAGCATGACATAAGGTTTTGGCTGTTTTCGTAAAAAGGTAATCGCTTCCAGTAACTGTTCACGCTTGAACCAGACTACCGGAATGCCGGTACGGGTCGCCTGAACAGTAAAGGCCTCTGGCCCAAAACGGTTACGCAATTCGCCGATAACCGGGTCATCGAGATGATCACGGGTATGCCATGCTGGCAGGGCGGAATCTTGCGTCGTCAAATCTGTCATATTTTTTTCACCACACTAAATGGTCATTTATGCCGTAAGGGGGATATTTATACCCCCTCAGGGTTGACTCTCAGACCGCAGTGTTAAATCTCGTCCGGCGAACGCAGATTTGTCACAGCAATACGCTCAGCACGTTTACGCTCTTTTTCAGACTGCATATTCGCGCGGTAAACACCCTGATCGCCAACAACCCATGACAACGGGCGACGTTCTTTACCAATGGACTCCTGCAACAGCAGCAGAGCCTGCATGTAGGCTTCCGGACGTGGCGGACATCCCGGGATGTACACATCGACCGGCAGGAACTTATCCACGCCCTGCACCACAGAGTAAATATCGTACATGCCGCCGGAGTTCGCACAGGCGCCCATCGAAATAACCCATTTGGGTTCCAGCATCTGATCGTATAAACGCTGAATAACCGGAGCCATTTTGGTGAAGCAGGTTCCCGCTATCACCATAAAGTCAGCCTGGCGTGGTGACGCACGCAGCACTTCTGCGCCAAAACGCGCAACGTCATGCACCGCAGTGAATGACGTCACCATTTCGACATAACAGCAGGAAAGACCGAAGTTGTAGGGCCAAAGGGAGTTTTTGCGACCCCAGTTCACCATGCCATGCAGTGACTCCTGGAGATTTCCCATGAAGACGCTGCGTTTAACCTGCTCCTGAAGAGGATCGCCGACGACCTCCTGAGACTGCAGGGGGTAACGGTCGTTCTCACCGTCCGGGTCTATGCGGGTGAGCGTATAGTCCATCTTAATGCCTCGCTATGACTGCTTACTGAGGGTGACTGTTGGTATTAATCGCCGGGCTTGGTTTAACAGGTCCTTTCGAACGTGTTGGTGTCCAGTCGAGTGCGCCAATTCGCACCAGATAGAACAAACCAGCCAGCAGTACCAAAATGAAAATGGTGGCTTCAACGAATCCGGTCCAGCCGCTTTCGCGAATAGACGTTGACCATGCATAGAGATACAAGGCTTCAACATCGAAAATGACGA
Organism: Rahnella perminowiae; assembly: GCF_019049695.1. Classification (NCBI taxonomy): domain Bacteria; kingdom Pseudomonadati; phylum Pseudomonadota; class Gammaproteobacteria; order Enterobacterales; family Yersiniaceae; genus Rahnella; species Rahnella perminowiae. The sequence goes on along the minus strand of NZ_JAFMOT010000176.1, from coordinate 73,739 downwards.
AGAACATGGCGACCAGATAAAACTTGGCGGACAGGCGCAGCCGGGCAGTACCGACAGAGGCGATACCTGACTCAAAAGGCGTGTTTTTATAGCGCGCTCTGGCTCTCCCGCCAAGAAACGCGGCGCCCAGTAACATCAGGCAGCACATGCCCATTGCGACGATAAGAAAAACGGCGAACGCCCAGTGTTGAGCGATGACTTCAGTGGCTGTTGACATACTCATTGCTTACTCATCAAAAGTGGCACTTTGGCATCTGCTCTGTAAGGTCGGCAGCTTGCGCACCACATCGATTCAAGGGAAGGATTAAAAACCACACAGTTCACGGCTCAACAAGGGATTAAGCCAGTGATTTGTTGTGGGCTTTTTACCCCTTTCTATAACCTTTTGTCAACTTTGACAAAAGTATCTCCACATTAGTTTACATGCTTATCATTTAATTAACATATCATGCGCCGGAACTTAAGCTAAATCGTGTCAGTTAAATACTGAGATAAAGCATGGGCCTGTGTCGGGAGTGATGACATCTTACGTACTTTACTATTGTCGCAGGAATAGACACCGCTTCCACTCTCTTAATAGGGTTATTTTTTTGATCCATGTCAGAGTTCTGTCAATTTTGAGAGAAAAAAAGCCATACATTTAACAAGTTTTATTGATTTTCAAAAAACGACAAGCGATTTACGGAAAAATTTTATGCTTTTTTTTAACCTGGAAAAGCCAGCATTTTGCGTGGTTTACTGCGGTGATAGTTGATGATGATAACAGTCGTTGCGGGGGACACGGAAGGTAAACAAATCAAAACAGGGGTTTTAGAAAGGATAGTAAACAAAATCACTAAAAGTAATCATTTTGCTACTTCTAAAGAGGGAGAAACCTTTACCCCCGCCCCGTCAGACGGAGGCGGAAGGTAAAGCCGGGGGATTATCTTAACTTTGAGAGTCTGCCAGGAACTCATGATCGTCATCCGCTACCGGACGGGGACCATAGGCACTGAGAGAATATGGATCATTCCCTTGCTCAACGGCATTGAAAATCGCCATTGCCAGTTCATTTTCACAACGGGCATTTTTGTACAACACATACTGCGTATCCGGCAAACGTGGTAAACCATCCTGTTCACCCAAAACACGCAACTCCGGGCTCATCATTTCGATAGGACGGGCTGTCACGCCCAGTCCCGCACGCACGGCCGCACGAATTGCCGATAATGTCGAGGCGACATAAGCAATACGCCACGGGATCCCCGCCTGACTCAGATGCTCTATTGCCATCATCCGGTACGGGCTTGGCTCATCAAGCACCACCAGCGGAACACTATCGCCGGAAGGATACGCAAAATCAGCTGAACAGTACCAGAGTGTGGGCGATGTACGCAGAACGATGTGCGGGTGATCGGTATTCGTCATCGTCGTGATGGCCAAATCCACTTCTTCACTTTCGAGCATCGACAACATGAAAGGACTGCGTTTAACGCGGACATCAATAGACAACTTCGGATATACGGATGTCACACGACTGAGCAGGAAGGGTAAAATGGTGTCAGCAGTATCATCTGACGCGCCAATCGTTATCCCACCCTGAACATTGCTATACATCAAAGATGTGCAGGCTTCATCATTAAAACGAAGGATTTTGCGTGCGTAACCCAACAACTGAATACCGTGTTCAGTTAATAATTTATTGCGTCCATGTCTGGCAAACAGTTCTTTTCCAACGAGTTGTTCTAGACGTTGCATTTGCTGGCTTACCGCCGACTGAGTACGACACACCGCAGCAGCAGCCGCAGCGAACGTATTTAAATCAGCAACAGCTACAAATGTCCTCAACAGATCAAGATCGAGATTGAGGATTGGACGATTTGCAATTGTCATAGTTTTTCTTCACTTTATAGAATCTAATAACAAGCTACCCTGATGGTGCGTCAAAGTACCCGCAAAAAGCAGAATACCAGATATGTCGGATACTCACTCATTTGATAACCTAAATTGAGAAATATTTGTGCATGCAAGTTTTCAACATTGTGGGCATTCGGTCATTAAACCTGTGCATAATAATTCCCCACAAAGGCTAAATGATTAGATTTACTTATTTAATATAGCCTGTTGCCGCCAACCGTTCCATATCCCTTGCAATACCGCCTGCTGCTAACATAAAGCCGACATTCGGCAATATTATCATGCGCAAACATAAGCCAAATTAACCGATAAAAGTGACTACTGGAAATATAATTCAATAAATTCATTAAGTCACATGAATAATCATTTTAAGCCCCAAGGCTTATCTTTAAGTAACATTAAGATTTTTCTTGTTTCATCAAATTTAGTTTACACTGACCTGCTGAAATATATGCAGCAAAAGCATTTACATAATCAAAGGAAATACGTTTGAGACTTTACTTAGAACATGATCATTCATCCAGCATTCACTATTAATGATTAGATAAATAAAACTAATTCTTGCTAAGGTTTTTTAGCGGAAAAACAAAGCTTCCTGAATTTTTTTCAGAATTTGTCGAGCTTTGGTAAGATTTCGTGATGTTCTGTGCCTAAAGGCAATGAAATGGTCGGTCAGGGGACGCGCGCAGGGCAGCAAAAACAGTGAATTTATTGTACAAAAAACCCACAATCACAACATATAAAATCGTTATATCTCTATAAATTAGCACAATTAACCATTAAGACTCAGGTGCTATACGGTAATACCCCACCACGGACCGCTTTAATACTGTTTTTCACCAAAACGGTGCACAGCCCTTCTCATGCCCTTTGCGGGAGAGTAAATTGACCCCTTCGCACTGTTCTACGGTCGCTCGGCACCAGGGAAGAACAGGCTTTACTGCAAAAGGCTCTCACTTACATGTCCCCGATTGAAAAATCCCGCAAACTGGACAACGTCTGTTATGACATTCGCGGCCCGGTGCTCAAAGAAGCAAAACGTCTTGAAGAAGAAGGTAATAAAGTCCTCAAGCTGAACATCGGCAACCCCGCGCCATTCGGTTTTGATGCGCCTGATGAAATCCTGGTCGATGTCATCCGCAATCTGCCAACCGCGCAAGGTTATTGTGATTCGAAAGGCCTGTTTTCTGCACGTAAAGCGATCATGCAGCATTATCAGGCGCGCGATATGCGTGACATCACGGTTGAAGATATCTATATCGGCAACGGTGTTTCAGAGCTGATTGTTCAGTCCATGCAGGCACTGCTTAATACCGGTGACGAAATGTTAGTCCCTGCGCCCGACTACCCGTTGTGGACAGCAGCCGTTTCGTTATCAGGCGGTAATGCTGTGCATTATCTGTGTGATGAAGGGGCGGACTGGTTCCCTGACATTGCCGATATTCGTGACAAAATCACACCGCGTACCCGTGGCATTGTGATTATCAACCCGAATAACCCGACCGGCGCCGTATACAGTAAAGAATTACTGATGCAGATTGTGGATATCGCCCGGGAACATAATCTGATTATTTTTGCCGACGAAATTTACGACAAGATCCTGTATGACGAAGCCCGGCACATCTCCATCGCCTCCCTGGCACCGGATTTACTGACGGTCACCTTTAACGGTCTGTCAAAAACCTACCGCGTAGCCGGTTTCCGTCAGGGCTGGATGGTTCTGAACGGACCGAAGAAACATGCGAAAGGTTATATTGAAGGTCTGGAAATGTTGGCCTCGATGCGCCTTTGCGCCAATGTGCCGATGCAACATGCCATTCAGACTGCACTGGGCGGCTATCAGAGCATCAGCGAGTTTATTCAGCCGGGCGGACGCCTGGTCGAACAACGCGATCGTGCATGGGAACTGATCAATGAAATTCCAGGCGTTTCCTGCGTGAAACCAAAGGGCGCCCTGTATATGTTCCCGCGCATTGACGCCAAACGTTTCAACATCCATGACGATCAGAAAATGGTGCTCGACTTACTGTTACAGCAAAAGGTATTGCTGGTTCAGGGTTCTGCGTTCAACTGGCCGTATCCGGATCATGTACGTATCGTGACGCTGCCACGTGTGGATGAGTTGGAAATGGCTGTCAATAAACTGGGACGTTTCCTCGAAACCTATCGCCAGTAATGAAGCCAGGGCGCTGACGACAGCGCCCTTTCGCCTTTCCTTTCAATTTCCGCATTTGCATAACGGTTTCGCACTGCTCACAATAGTCATTCATTCACCGCAGTAATCGAGAGTGTTATGAATCAGAGCCATTTTTTCGCCCACCTTTCCCGCCTTAAACTGATCAGCCGCTGGCCGCTGATGCGCAATGTCCGTACTGAAAACGTGTCGGAGCACAGTCTGCAAGTCGCTTTCGTCGCCCATGCTTTAGCCGTGATCAAGAACCGTAAATTCAATGGCAATCTGAGTGCGGAACGCGTTGCTCTGCTCGCCATGTACCACGATGCCAGCGAAGTGCTTACCGGAGATATGCCGACGCCAATCAAGTATTACAATCCGCAGATTGCCCATGAGTACAAAAAGATTGAGAAAATTGCCCAGCAGAAACTGATTGAAATGCTGCCGAAGGAATTACAGGAGGATTTCCGCCCGCTGATTGACGAACATTATTATACGGAAGAAGAAAAACTGACCGTAAAACAGGCTGATGCGCTGTGCGCCTATCTGAAATGTCTGGAGGAATTATCGGCAGGCAATAACGAATTCACCCTGGCGAAAGCCCGTCTGGAGAAAACGCTGGCAGACAGAAAAAGCCCGGAAATGGATTACTTTATGGAAGTCTTCATTCCGAGTTTCAGCCTCTCGCTGGACGAAATCAGTCTCGATTCGCCGCTCTGAACCTGCGATCAGAACGGGAATAAGACAGGTACCAGAAATATGCTGACGACCATCACCAGCAAAGTGAACGGTACACCGATGCGGAGAAAGTCGCCAAACTGATAGTTGCCCGGCACCATAACCAGCGTATTTACCGGTGACGATACCGGTGTCATAAAAGCGGCAGAAGCCGCAATAGCAATAATCATGGTGAACGGGTACGGTGATACCCCCATCTGGTGTGCCGCCGCAATAGCAATCGGCGCCATCAGGACAGCCGTTGCAGTATTAGAAATAAACAGCCCGATGCTTGCACAGAGAATGAATAAGCTCAGCAACATTACATACGGGCCATAGCCGCCGCTTATCTCCATTAATCCCTTCACAATCAGTGCCACACCGCCGGTTTTCTGCAGAGCCAGCGCAAAAGGCATCATCCCGACGATCAGCAGCAAACTAGGCCAGTGAATGGCTTTATAAGCACTTTCCATCGTGATGCAACGGAATTTACCCATCAGAATACAGGCAATAATGGCGGCGATAGCGTTAGGCACATCATCGGTGAGCATCAGCGCCACCATCAGCGCCAGACAAAACAGCGCATGGGGTGCCTGGCTCAGAGCGGGCGCGACTTCATCCACTTCAGCGGGAAGATTAAGTACAATGAAATCATGCATTTGTTGCTGAAGCTGGCGGATCAGCTTCCAGTCGCCAATCACCAGCAGCATATCGCCCAGCTGCAATTCCTCATCCACCAGTTTTCCCTCCAGCGCTTCACCCTGGCGGCGGATACCCACAACATTTAAGCCATAGGTGGAGCGGAATGCCACATCACGCAGCGTTTTGCCGAGCAGTTCGGAATCGGGAATTAATGACACTTCGGCCATCCCGACATCCCGCGATTGCTCAGAAAAATACTCACCACGTAGCACCATAGGCTCGAGCATTTCGTCAGTGCAAAATTGTCTGATGGAGATGTCAGGATCCGACATATCGAGCAGTAACACATCGCGGGCAAACAGTTCCGTATTCCCCGTCGCGCTGACCATCACACGGCGAAATTTACGCCAGCGTTCAATGCCTACGACGTTCGCGCCGTAACGGGAACGCAGATGCACATCATCAAGTGTACGCCCGACCAAAGGCGAACCGGGGCGGATAGTGACGCGACGCGCACGGCCGGTCAGATGATAATCACGGATCAAATCCCGGAAAGTTCGCCGCTTCCAGTGTTGCTGACCTCGTGCCGCATCTTCTGATGACAGCCAGCGACGGGCAATCAGCATATATCCGATACCCATTATCAGTACCACCAGTCCCACCGGGGTGACGCCGAAGAAACCAAAACCGTCGAATCCCTCACGCAACAGTTCGCTGTTGACTACCATGTTCGGCGGCGTAGCGACTAATGTCATCATACCGCTGATAAGCCCGGCGAAACTCAGCGGCATCATCAGTCGTGCGGGAGAGGTTTTCATGCGCGCCGAGACGCTCATCACCACAGGAATGAAGATCGCGACCACGCCGGTTGAACTCATAAAAGCGCCCAGACCTGCGACGGTAAGCATCAGCAAAACCAGCATCCGCGTTTCACTGTTGCCCGCCACTTTCATCAGCCAGTCACCGACCTGATACGCCACACCGGTTCTCACCAGCCCGTGGCCGACCACAAACAGCGCCGCGATCAAAATAACGTTCGGATCACTGAATCCGGCCAGTGCTTCATTGATAGTCAGCGTGCCGCTGAGCACAAAAGCAATAATGACCAGTAAAGCAACAATATCCATTCGCAGCGTATTGCGTGCAAACAGCATCATCGCAATAGCCAGCAACGTGACGACCCAAAGCAATTCACCGGTCAAAACACACTCCATTTGCGTTGAGATTGAGAGGCAGGAACGGGTACCAGAATGGCATAAAAAAACCCCGCACAGGCGGGGTTTATATCAATTTAAACAGGGAAATTGTGTTTTTTCTGACCTTAACGCAGACTGACTTTCACACCTTCGCCGGTACGGCTGATCAGCAGAACTTCCAATGTCGTCAGGTCGAAATCGACATTTTCAATCCCGGGCGTATCGTCCGGTGCGTTTACAGCAATGACTTTGCAGCCCGCGGCCAGCCCGGCCATCACACCGGCGGCGGCATCTTCAACCACCACGCAATCTTCCGGTGCCAGACCCAAACGTTCTGCTCCCAGCAAATAGGCGTCAGGCTGTGGTTTGCCATGTTTGACCTGTTCAGCGGTGATAAACACTTCAGGCTCAGGCAAATGCGCCGCTTTATGGCGCGCGCTGGCGACAGGCAAGGAACCGGATGTCACAATTGCCCAGGGAATATTCTGCCGGTTGAGTTCACTTAACAGCAAATGGGCGCCGGGAAGCGCGGCTACCCCCTCGGTGTCCGTGGCTTCAATCTGTTCCAGCTTCAGAAACTCTTTTTGAATCGCTTCTTCACTTTCACCCGCCATAAAATGACGCAAAGAAGTGATCGCCTGCTTGCCATGAATAAACGCCAGTACATCCTGGGGGCTGATGCCCCGGCTAAGCGCCCAGTTCACCCAGGCACGCTCAACTGCAGGTAATGAATCAACTAACGTTCCATCAAGGTCGAACAAAAAACCCTTACAAAGCACAGGCGACTCCTTTAAGTATTGACATCAGGCATTGATAATTTGCGCGATCTCTACCGCACTCAGATGATACTGACGCGGGCACGACTGCCAGACCGCCAGCATACGCTGGTATTTATCCCACATTTTGGTCTGCGAGTTAAACCCGTGAGTGCCTGCATCAAAATCGGTGTAACGTCCTTCGGTGTTCACCATAAAGCGAACATAGCTTAAATAGCGGGATTCCGTTGCGGCATCAAAACCCAGAAAATCAATACGGCGGCGATCCAAATCTTGCGTATCTTTCAAATGGGTCCAGGACACCTGCATCGCATGATGCATTTCCATGATATTAATCACTGTGCGACAGGTTTCCTCCGGCAATTCGCCGAAATCTCTGTCCAGCTCGCGCATTTGCAAACCAAAACCCCGTTCTACAACGGTTTGTAACCGGCGATAGCGTTCCGCATTATCGGGATCCAGCATGGTCATCATTTTGTATTGATTGGACAAAATCAGGCGTTGAGCGTTCGTCATTTCCATCGTGAAAATCCTCATGTCTGCATAATGCGCAAAGCATGGCATAGCGCAAAGTTCTGCGAAATCGCAAGCACACCATTCTTTGATTTGAGTCGGGATCTCACCTGAAATAATCACCGGGGAGATTTCCCCGGCGAGATACGACTTATGAAAGATTGTCATTGATGACAGGCGCAGCAAGCGGGGAAACCAGGCTTACAGATCGTCTAAGAAGGTTTTGTCCAGCTGTTTGAACGCGCGCTTAAGGACATCAGCCAGTGACTGGTACGTCGGCGTACCTTCAATCGGTGCCAGTGCCAGTCCGGATTCAGCGAGCTTGTTGCGTACATCATGGAACCAGCCGAGTAATCCCGGCGGCAGCGGCGTCAGAGAACGGCGACCCAGCCACCATAATCCTTGCATCGGCAGGCTGCAGGCAAAAATCGCCGTGGCGACGGCCAGACCGAGTTGTCCACCTAAAGCGATTTGCCACGTCAGGGTAAAGACCGCTACCGGCGGCATGATGCGCACGGCGAAACGCGTAGCCGTAGAAATCCGGTTCTCGGGAAACATCGGAGCCAGGCGCTTATCTGACGGCCATGTCTTCATATAGTGCTGCCCGCGCTGGAATACCTGGAACCAGCCTACGGAGCCTGTTGGCTTACTCGTCATCGTTGCACCTCAACTTCGCGTATAAAATTTAAAAAATAGTTGTAAAACACAAACTGGAGTTTACCACGATAAAATATATTTTGTTTTTGCTGGCACCTGTCGGTATTCTATCGCAGCCTCGCAACCCTCTCAGGTAACGGGATCAATATAAAGTTGGGGTGAAAGCGGTGAATTGCAATCTTTCATCCCCATAATAAGCATAGTGCCTCGGTCTGAGAGGATTTGTAATTAGTTATTGTATTTTTTGTTAGTGTTTTTACTGATTAGTAACATCCTGAAGACGTGTAAACCGAAATATACAGTGCTGTTTACTGATTTATTTCTGTTATCCGGACGCTTAAAAAAACCAAAGCCCGGCGATTCTTCAGCTTTTTCATCGTCATGTCCGTTTTGGCTCTCTGGCATGATGTTAATCATAATTGTCGCCGCCATTATGCGCTACGCTTGATGTCAGACTGACGATTTATTAACCACGTGTATTGTTTTTTTAAACAGCACCAACAATAAATAGGTACTTCCATGTCGAGTAAGCTTGTACTGGTTCTTAACTGTGGTAGTTCTTCCCTCAAGTTTGCCATCATTGATGCTGCAAACGGCGAAGAGCACATTTCAGGTTTAGCCGAATGTTTCCATCTGCCAGAAGCGCGCATTAAATGGAAAATGGACGGTGGCAAAGAAGAAGCCGCTTTGGGTGCGGGTGCCGCACACAGTGAAGCGTTGAAATTCATCGTTAATAACATTCTGAGCAAAAAACCTGAGCTGTCCGCAGAACTGGTTGCGATCGGCCACCGCATCGTTCATGGCGGCGAAAAGCTGACCAAATCAATGCTGATCAACGACGCGGTTATTGAGGGTATCAAAGAATCTATTCCGTTTGCGCCGCTGCATAATCCGGCTCACCTGATCGGTATCGATGAAGCCCTGAAATCATTCCCTAAACTGGCTGATAAAAACGTTGCCGTTTTCGACACGGCTTTCCATCAGACAATGCCAGAAGAATCCTACCTCTACGCACTGCCGTACAGCCTGTATAAAGATCATCACGTCCGTCGTTATGGCGCACACGGCACCAGTCACTTCTACGTGACACAGGAAGCCGCAAAAATGTTGAACAAACCCGTGGAAGAAGTGAACCTGATCACTTGCCACCTGGGTAACGGCGGTTCTGTCAGTGCAATCCGTAACGGTCAATGTGTTGATACCTCCATGGGCCTGACCCCGCTGGAAGGTCTGGTGATGGGTACCCGCAGCGGTGACATCGACCCGGCCATCATCTTCCATCTGCACGATTCACTGGGCATGAGCGTTGATCAAATCAACAAAATGTTGACCAAAGAATCAGGTCTGCTGGGCCTGACTGAAGTCACCAGTGACTGCCGTTATGTTGAAGATAACTACACCACCAAAGCAGATGCTAAACGTGCCATGGACGTCTTCTGCCACCGTCTGGCGAAATACATCGGTGCATATACCTCATTGATGGAAGGCCGTCTGGATGCCGTCGTATTCACCGGTGGTATCGGTGAAAACGCTGCAATGGTTCGCGAACTGTCGCTGGCTAAACTGGGTCTGCTGGGCTTTGAAGTGGATCACGAACGTAACCTGGCTGCGCGTTTTGGCAAATCCGGGGCGATCAACAAAGAAGGCACCCGCGCCGCTCTGGTTATTCCAACCAACGAAGAGCTGGTGATTGCACAAGACGCCGCGCGTCTGACTGCATAATTCGATTCAAGACTGCCCGCGTAATGCGGGCAATTTTTCACTTATAGGCAAACGCCGCCCGTTTGGACGCACCGCGCAGGATAATCATCGCGCTTATGCTGATCATTATCCTCTCTGTACAAACCTGCGAAGGTCCCTGCCTGGCAACCGTTAAAGAGGTTTAGCCGTGTCCCGTACAATTATGTTGATCCCTACAGGCACCAGCGTCGGTCTGACCAGCGTCAGCCTGGGCGTGATCCGTGCCATGGAACAAAAAGGCGTCAGCCTGAGTATCTTCAAGCCTATCGCCCAACCGCGTACTGGCGGAGATGCTCCTGACCAAACCACCACCATTATTCGTGCTAACTCCAGCGTGACCGCTGCAGAACCGCTGAAAATGAGCCATGTGGAAACCTTGCTGAGCTCAAACCAGCAAGACGTACTGATGGAAGAAATCATCGCGCGTTATCATGAAAATACCAAAGATGCGGAAGTGGTGCTGGTTGAAGGCTTAGTGCCTACCCGTAAACACCAGTTCGCCAATGCGCTGAACTATGAAATTGCCAAAACCCTGAATGCAGAAATCGTCTTTGTGCTGGCGCTGGGCAATGATTCTCCTGCACAGTTGAAAGAACGTATCGAACTGGCCCGTTCCAGCTTCGGTGGCAGCAAGAACAAAAATATCACCGGCGTAATCATTAACAAACTGAATGCACCGGTTGACGATCAGGGTCGTACACGTCCTGACCTGTCCGAAATCTTTGATGATTCCACCAAAGCCAGCGTGGCGAATATCGACCCGACCCAGTTGTTCGCTAACAGCCCGCTACCGGTTCTTGGCTGCATTCCCTGGAGCTTCGAGCTGATTGCCACCCGCGCAATCGACATGGCTAAGCATCTGAACGCGCGTATTATCAACGAAGGCGATGTGAAAACCCGCCGCGTGAAATCCGTAACATTCTGTGCACGCAGCATTCCGCATATGCTGGAGCATTTCCGTCCGGGCTCTCTGCTGGTGACCTCTGCTGATCGTCCTGACGTGCTGGTTTCAGCCTGTCTGGCCGCCATGAACGGCGTGGAAATTGGCGCTATCCTGCTGACCGGTGGTTATGAGATCGACGAACGCATCAACAGCCTGTGTGAACGTGCCTTCCAGACCGGCCTGCCTGTCTTTATGGTAGAAACCAACACCTGGCAGACCTCCCTGAGCCTGCAGAGCTTTAATCTGGAAGTACCTGCAGATGACCATCAGCGTGTAGAGAAACTGCAACAGTACGTGGCGTCTCACATTAACGCTGACTGGATCAACTCCCTGAGCGCACATTCCGAACGTTCACGCCGTCTGTCACCGCCGGCATTCCGCTATCAGCTGACCGAACTGGCCCGTAAAGCCGGTAAACGTATTGTTCTGCCGGAAGGCGACGAGCCACGTACCGTAAAAGCGGCAGCGCTGTGTGCTGAACGTGGTATCGCTGAATGCGTACTGTTGGGTAATCCTGACGAAATCAAACGCGTTGCAGCAGCTCAGGGCGTGACGCTGGGTAAAGGCATCGAAATCGTTGATCCGGTGGCTGTCCGTGAAGAATATGTAGCCCGTCTGGTTGAACTGCGCAAAAACAAAGGCATGACCGAAGTGGTTGCACGTGAACAACTCGAAGACAACGTGGTTCTGGGCACTCTGATGCTGGAACAAGGTAACGTTGACGGTCTGGTTTCCGGTGCGGTTCACACCACAGCAAACACCATCCGCCCGCCGTTGCAGCTGATCAAAACCGCACCGGGTAGCTCGCTGGTTTCCTCTGTGTTCTTCATGCTGCTGCCTGACCAGGTTCTGGTTTACGGCGACTGCGCGATCAACCCGGATCCTACCGCTGAACAGCTGTCTGAAATCGCAATCCAGTCTGCGGATTCTGCTGCGGCGTTCGGTATCGAACCACGTGTTGCGATGATCTCCTACTCAACCGGTAATTCCGGCGCAGGTAGCGATGTTGAAAAAGTGCGTGAAGCGACCCGTCTGGCACAGGAAAAACGCCCGGATTTGATCATCGATGGCCCGCTGCAATATGACGCCGCTATCATGGCTGACGTTGCTCAGTCCAAAGCGCCAAACTCGCCGGTTGCGGGTAAAGCGACCGTGTTCATCTTCCCTGACCTGAATACCGGTAACACCACGTACAAAGCGGTACAGCGTTCTGCGGATCTGGTCTCAATCGGACCGATGTTGCAGGGTATGCGTAAACCGGTCAATGACCTGTCACGTGGCGCACTGGTAGACGATATCGTCTACACCGTTGCACTGACAGCGATTCAGTCTGCTCAGGCAGAAGCGGCTGTTCCGGCTAAATAAGTCAGAACTTCTGAAGGTAAGACGCCGGACTTAATATCCGGCGTTTTTTTTGGGTCGCATTTCTTTCGATAAAAATTCAGAGCAATGTTTTCGCGGCTTCCAGAATATGCTCAGCCGTCAGGCCATATTCCTGCTGTAAAAACTCCTGCGTGCCCACCTGACCGTAACGTTCCTTCACGCCGACACGGCGCATCGGCACCGGCTGATTTTCTACCAGTACTTCCGCCACCGCAGATCCCAGCCCGTTGTGAATACTGTGGTTTTCGCAGGTCACTATTTTGCCGGTTTTCGCGGCGTATTGAATGATGATGTCTTTATCAATCGGCTTGAGGGTGAACATGTCAATGACCGCCGCACTCACGCCTTCGCGCCCGAGCATTTCTGCCGCTTTCAGTGCTTCAGCGACCATAATGCCGTTGGCAATCAGCGTCACGTCTTTGCCATCGCGCAGCACATTGGCTTTGCCGATGGTGAATGTCGAACCTTCCTGATAAACCTGCGTGGCCTGTTTACGGATGGTGCGCACCCAGTAAAAGCCTTTCAAATCCATCAGCTGCAACAGGATATCGCGGAACATTACGGCGTCGGTAACTTCCATCACCACCGAACTCGCCAGCCCGCGCACGATACCCATATCCTCAAACGACATATGCGTACCACCGTTATGGCAGGCACTGACGCCCGCATCGGACGCAATAATCTTCACATTATTTTTCTGATAATCCAGTGACATAAACAGCTGATCGAAACAGCGGCGGCTGGCGAATGCGGTAAAAGTATGCACAAAAGGCACGCGACCGGTCAGCGACAAACCTGCTGCAACGCCGATCACGTTGGCTTCCATAATGCCGCAGTTAATCACATGATCAGGGTGATCTTTATGCACGCCGTCCATCGCCATCGAGCTCATCAGGTCGGCTTCAAGCGCGATAACCGGCGTGTTCTCTACGATCTTTTGACGCACGGTATTGGCGTAAACTTTACGCATTTCCACCGCGTCTTTTTGTAATTCCAGAGAGACTTCAAACATGGGTGGCCTCCAGCTCAGCGATAGCATTTTCGATTTCCAGTTTCACATCCGGCGTTAGACGCAGATGGTGCGAGTTCGCCAGTTGTTCGAGATACTTCACGCCCTGCCCTTTGATGCTGTCGAGTATCACCACCAGCGGACGTTGCTCAGCATGACGAACCGGTGTGACTGCCTCACTTATCGCTGCAATGTCATCGCCTTTAATAGTCTGCACATCAAAGCCAAATGCACTGAATTTTCCGGCCAGATCAAACGGCTTGATGACTTCATCCAGCGTGCCGTCGAGTTGCTGTTTGTTGTAATCAATAAACAGCGTCAGGTTATGCAGGTTGTGGTGTGCAATAAACTGGAAGGCTTCCCAGCACTGACCTTCGTTCAGCTCACCGTCGCCAAGAATGCAAAAAACACGATTGCTGCGACCGGCCAGCTTATGCGAAAGCGCCATGCCCGCCGCAATGGACACGCCTTGTCCCAGCGAGCCGGTGGTCGCATCCACGCCCGTGGTGCGCAGCCGGTCCGGATGGCTCGGCAGACGGGTTCCGTTCTGGTTGAGTGTGTGTAATTCGCTGACCGGGAAATAACCTTTCAGTGCCAGCGTGGCATACAGCGCCGGCCCCGCATGGCCTTTTGACAGCACGAAATAATCACGATCTTGCCAGTCTGGTTTTTCCGGATCGATGCGCATCACATCGCCATACAACACGGCCAGCGTTTCCACCACGGACATGCTGCCGCCATAATGCCCGAATCCCAGACCGGTCAGCATTTTCAGCGTCTCGATGCGGATATGGCGGGCAAGATCACGAACCTTCTGGACATCTTTCATCTTCATGGGTCCTTATTTTAATGAATGCTTATCCTGGCCTGTTATTTCTAACAGGCAGGACAGTGTTTCCCGGATGGAGTTAAAAACGCAGTGATGCAGGCTATTACTTCTCAGTGGCTTCTTTCTCAGCCACCGGTTTTTTACCGAGATAGTTCCAGGCAACCAGTACCGCGAAGATTCCGACAATCAGCGCCATGATGCCTTCCTTCGACATGAAGCGGGCCAGGTTACCCAGCAGAATGCCAATAACGCCGAAGTCCGCATCAGAGAAGGTTGCATTGGCAAAGCCCAGCGCGCCGAGTACCGGTAACAACAGAACCGGCAGGAAGGTAATCAGCACGCCGTTGGCAAATGCACCGACCATCGCCCCGCGACGCCCGCCGGTGGCATTACCAAACACGCCCGCCGTTGCACCGGTGAAGAAGTGCGGCACTACACCGGGCAGGATCAGCACCAGATGCATCTGCCCTAACAGGAACAGCCCCACCAGCCCCCCAAGGAAGCTGAACAGGAAGCCAATCAGCACCGCATTCGGCGCGTACGGATACACCACCGGGCAATCCAGCGCCGGGCGGGCATTAGGCACCAGTTTCTCGGAGAAGCCGACGAATGCCGGAACGATTTCCGCCAGGATCAGACGCACCCCTTGCAGAATGATGAACACGCCCGCCGCGAAAGTAATTGCCATAATAATGGCGTACACCAGATAGTTCTGACCTGCACTGTAGGTTGCTTCAACAAAGACCTGCCCCGCGAATACCGCCATAATCAGATAAATGATAATCATGGTGAGCGAGATAGAAATGGAACTGTCACGCAGGAAGCTGAGGTTTTTCGGCAGGTTCATTTCTTCCGTAGAACGTGAACCTTTACCGACCTTGCTGCCTATCCAGCCCGATAAGACATAACCGATAGTACCGAAATGACCGAATGCGACGTCATCGCTACCGGTGATTTTACGCATATAGCGTTGCGCCAGCGCCGGAAAGAACGCCATGATAAGGCCGAGCGTCAGGGAGCCGGTGAACACCAGTGAAACGCCTTCGAAACCGGCCACTGTCAGAATAACGCTGATCATACAGGCCATATAAAACGTATGGTGACCGGTCAGAAACACATATTTAAGACGGGTGAAACGGGCCACGATCAGGTTTGCCACCATACCAAACGCCATAATTAACGCTGTCGGCGCACCGAATTTCTCCAGCGCAATGGAAACAATCGCTTCGTTATTAGGAATAATACCCTGGATATTAAAGGCATGTTCAAACATGCCGCCTAAAGGATTTAATGAACCGACTAATACTGTGGCACCACCGCCTAAGACTAAAAAGCCCAGTATTGTTTTAACCGTGCCTTTCACCACATCAGAAAAGTTTTTCTTTTGCGCTACCAGACCGATTAATGCGATGAGCCCCACCAGTATAGAAGGCACTTTTAATATATCGACCACAAACTTGAGCGTTTCCTGGATAAACATATCCACCTCGTTTGTCTATTTGTTTTATTTGTAGGGTTATTCCGTGCCGGTCAGGACACCGGATGCTTTTCAAAGTGAGCCATCAGTTTTGTTTCAAGTTCATTAATATCAATGATGTTAGTGATCACCACCAGCTGGTTTTCAGGAATACTGGCGCTGGCAGCGATGTCCTTTGCCATCACAAACAGATCGGCCTCGCCCGGAATGGCTGAGGACAAATCGGAGTGCTGAACATCTGCCTGAATATTAAGTTTTTTCAGGACCTTCTTGATGTTCATTTCAACCATAAAACTGCTGCCTAAACCGGAGCCACAAATCGCCATGATTTTCATTTTTTCACCTGTTCTTTATCTGTTTTTTAAAAGTTTACATTGCGTAGGATCACAGTTCAGTTGCACATATTCATGCCCCTGAATTTCAGGATTTCTTTAGGCTTGAACCCCATGCCTTTCTGATATAAAGGCAGACTAATAGCGGGATATAATGTCCTGAATTTCTCTGATCGTTTTTGCCTGATGTATTTTCTGCATATCTTCTTCACTGGAAAATAATTCCGCCAGTTCAGAAATCAGTTCAACATGACTGTGTTTATCAGCAGCTGATAACATCACCACCGTATAGACCGGGTCGTTATCCTCTGAATTAAACACCACGCCGTGTGGCAGTGTCAGTAACGAGAGTCCCAACCCGTTCGCCCCTTCTTCTGGTCTGGCATGCGGCATGGCAATACCCGGTGCCAGAACAAAATACGGCCCCAGCTTTTCCCGTTGAGCGAAAATTGCCGTCAGGTAATCCGGGGTTATGGTCCCTTCTTTCAGCAGGGGTTGTGCACTGACCTCCACCGCCTGCCGCCAGTCCGTGATATCCGTTCTGATCTGAATTCGTTCAGATGTCAGCCAATCATTTAACATAGTCAGGCTCCGTATTTTTTTAAGATGGCCGGTCAAATTTCCCCCAGACCGCACCAACGATCCTGACTCTACTTCAGCGATAGCGTTAACATCTGTGACACACATCTCAAAGATAGCGCTACCAAGCTTCTATCATTGAGAACTGTGATAGCGCTATCAAAAATAATCGCGCGGCGGTACCACCGTCCCGTGGATCACATAAATAACGGTATACTTTGTCTGGAAATTGCCGATAATTTACCGAATTCTGCCGTGGTTCCCGTTTTGCCGGTCCTGCTGCGGCCCGCTTTTTTCGCTATACCCGTGGGTATACATTGTGCGCAAGATGCGCAGTTAAGGTCAGGATCGTGAATGTCCATTAACAAGAAGAGACGCAGTACCGGAAGAGTGACGCTGGCCGATGTTGCGCAGCTGGCAGGCGTGGGCAGTATGACCGTCTCCCGTGCACTGCGAACACCTGAACAGGTCTCCGACAAGCTGCGGGAGAAGATCGAAGAGGCCGTGAGCCAGCTCGGATACCTGCCCAATCAGGCCGCCAGTTCGCTGGCTTCTGCCTCATCAAATACCATTGCGATGATTGTGCCGAGCCTTTCCGAAGCGGGCTGCGCCGAGATGTTTGCCGGGTTACAGAAAGTGCTACAACCGGCGGGTTATCAGATCATGCTGGCGGAATCTCAGCATCGTATTGAGCGGGAAGAAAAACTGCTGGAAACGCTGCTTTCCTATAATCTGGCGGCGGCGATTTTGCTGTCCGTTGAGCATTCGGCCAACGTACGGCAATGGCTGGATAACCTGACCATACCGGTGCTGGAAATCGGCGCGCTGACCGATTCGCCGATCGACATGAATATCGGCATTGATTATGTCGAGGCGATGTTTCAGCTAACCCGGACGGTGATCGCCAGGGGGTATCAGAATATCGGCATGTTGTGTGCTAATCAGGAGCAGTGGATTTTCCAGCAACACCTTCAGGGTTGGCGCAAGGCCATGTTAAAAGCGCACATGTCTCCGCACCGGGTGATAAACGCCGCTGAGCCAGCCAGCTTCTCCACCGGCGCTCAGCAATTGCCGGAATTTCTGCTCGCCTGGCCGGAAATTGACGCGCTGGTGTGTGTTTCCGACGATCTCGCCTGTGGCGCATTGTATGAATGTCAGCGCAGACGCATCAAAGTGCCTGACGATCTTGCCGTGGTCGGCTTTGGCAACGCCGATGTCAGTAAAGTATGCCAGCCACCGCTGACCACCATTGCCATACCGCATAAAGAAATCGGGATACGGGCTGCCCAGGCGTTACTGGCGAGGATTAATGACGAGGAGTGGGAAGAAGTGATGATCGCTTCGTCGTTGTGCAAGCGGGAGAGTTGCTAAAGAAAACGGGCGATATGAGCTCGCCCGTAATGTGTCTCAGATAGCGTCTTTTGGTGACGACACCACGGCATCGTTTTTAGGGTCTTCAGAGACAGACGCGTCAGCCACAGGAGCGGCGGCTTCACGGGTCAGAGGCTTACCGTGTTCTTTTTCATTGTTGCGCGTCATCCACAGAGAAAGTGCTTTCAGCGAGTCTGGCGTAAATTCATCACAGCGCGCGGTAATTTCTTCCGGTGTCATCCAGCGCACGGCATCAATTTCTTCTTCCTGCAGGGCAAACGGACCGTGGGATACACAACTGAACAGTGCACCCCATACGCGGCATTTGTTCTCTTCTTCAAAGTAGAACTGACCGTGCTCTGCAAACGGCACACCGGCGATGCCCAGTTCTTCCTCGGCTTCACGGCGGGCAGAATCAAGAATATTTTCACCGCTTTGCACTACACCACCGGCCGTTGCATCAAGCCAGCCCGGATAGAAGTCTTTGGTTTCAGTCCGACGCTGAACCAAAATATTCCCCATTCCATCATGAACCACAATATAGCTGGCACGGTGACGCAGGACCTGAGCACGCATTTGTTGTCGGCTGGCCTGGGCAATGACCTCGTTGTCTTCGTTGACGATATCCACCCACTCATCCGTACTGATGTTTTGCTCTTGTTCTGACATCCGCTGGAACCTTCTCTTTTAAGCGCTGATCTGTGCGCAATAAGTCTGTGCGCTGTGATTTTGCAACACGTCGATAATGTGCTGAGATTCTATCTGGGTCTGCTGGTTAGCTTCAATAGCTATGGATGCGTTGATGCAACCTAAAAGCTATGTTACCCCGCAAAGTTCGCCATCAGACAAGTCTGACATAGACTTCTAAACATCTACATTATGATAACCTAATAAACCGGATAAGAAGTTTGTGATTACCCGTTCCCTATTGGCGTATCCCGTCCCCGCCAGTCGCGACAGTGATTAAAACAACGCAGGAGGCAATATGATCGATCTTTATTACGCTCCCACACCGAATGGCCATAAAATTTCTCTTTTTCTTGAAGAGAGTGGCCTGCAATACCGGCTCCATCGCGTTGATATCAGCGCCGGAGAACAGTTCAAACCTGAATTTCTGGCCATTTCGCCAAACAACAAAATCCCGGCGATTGTTGACAGTCAGCCCGTTGACGGCGGCGCACCGATCGGTATTTTTGAGTCTGGCGCAATTTTGCAATATCTGGCAGAAAAAACCGGAAAATTTCTCAGCAAAGAGTTGCGCGAGCGGACTGCGACACTGGAATGGCTCACCTGGCAGGTAGCCAGCTTTGGTCCGATGCTGGGTCAGAACCACCATTTTACGCATTACGCGCCGCAACCGGTCCCTTATGCCATTGAGCGTTATTTACAGGAAACTCAGCGTCTGTATGGTGTGCTGAACCGCCAGTTAGAGAAAAACGCGTATATCGCCGGGGAGAATTACAGTATCGCCGACATAGCCACTTATCCGTGGGTAGCGGCTCATGAACGTCAGCGAATTGATCTCGCACAATACCCAGCCGTGCGCAATTGGTTCGAAAGGGTTAAAAGCCGCCCGGCGACACAAAAAGCCTACGCGCTGGCGCAGGTTCCGTAAGCCCCTTCAGTTTGCCGGCAGCATTGTGAATGTCTCAAAATAAAAAACCCTTAATTGTGCTCCATATCGCGCGTTAATAGCGATGACTCATCTATGATTAAAGGCAGTTCATCCGCGTATTCAGACAGTTAAGGATCCCGATATGAAGATCTTGATTACCGGCGCCACCGGCCTCATCGGAAGGAAACTCACCGAACGGCTGCTTGCGCAATCTCATCAGATCACCGCCCTGAGCCGTGCACCTGAACGCGCGGCGAAGTTACTCGGCACTCAGGTTTCCGTCTGGGAAACGCTGCAAGGAAAAACCTCACTCGATGGTTTCGATGCCGTAATTAATCTTGCCGGTGAACCGATTGCCGACAAACGCTGGACCAAAGAGTATAAAGCATTGCTTTGTGAAAGCCGCTGGAAACTGACCGAACAACTGGCAACGCTGATTAATGCCAGTGAAAAGCCGCCTTCTGTGTTTATCTCCGGCTCAGCGGTCGGATATTACGGCGATCAGGGTCAGGCGCTCGTGCCGGAAGACGAGCCACCTAATAAGCAGTTTACCTGGCAGTTATGTGCCCGCTGGGAAGCACTGGCGATGTCAGCACAAAGCCCGGCAACGCGTGTTTGTTTGCTGCGTACCGGCATCGTCCTGGCTGAAAAAGGCGGTGCGCTGGCAAAAATAGTTCTGCCCTACCGTGCCGGTCTCGGTGGCCCGCTCGGTGATGGTCAGCAATACATGCCCTGGATCCACATCAGCGACATGATTGACGCGATTATTTTCCTGCTGGAACACGAAACACTTTCCGGCCCGTTCAATATGGTGTCGCCGTACCCGGCACGTAACGAGCAATTCAGCGCTCTGCTTGGCGAAGTATTGCACCGTCCGGCATTTATGCGGGCACCCGCGCCGGTAATAAGGTTACTGATGGGGGAATCAGCCGTGCTGGTACTCGGCGGACAGCGTGCCGTCCCGCGCAGGCTGGAAGCCGCAGGGTTTATATTTAAGCATCAGGAGTTGAAAGAGGCGCTGGAGGATTTGCTCGGGTGACGGGTCTTGCAGCCCTTCACCCTGCCGTACCAGACTGGGGATGTTTCGGTTTCTCAATAACTGAGATTACTTAACTTTCTGCGCCGAAACCG
This sequence comes from Rahnella perminowiae, assembly GCF_019049695.1. Lineage (NCBI taxonomy): Bacteria > Pseudomonadati > Pseudomonadota > Gammaproteobacteria > Enterobacterales > Yersiniaceae > Rahnella > Rahnella perminowiae. The sequence continues at coordinate 52,760 of NZ_JAFMOT010000176.1, read as the reverse complement.
CCCAAAGGAGGAAAGTGCTTTTCCTCCTTTGGATTCCTCCTCGCTTTTTCAACAAGCGCTAACGCTCGCTAGCTATGTTTCAGGTATCACTGCGACAGGCTGGAAATCTTGCCGCTGCGCGGTGCCTTCATTTCGGGATTGCAGCCTTGGGTCTGCAACCTCTCATTCAGCAAGCTTTCTGAAACGCCCGTGCGATCTTAAATTCAAAGGCAGATTGTTTTTTATCTTTTAGAAATGTTGATTGGCGTGCTCAAAAATGGCACCGAATGAGCGGTTCGAGACCTAAGGCTCGAAGCCTGAAATGAGGGAATCGCGGAGCGATGACATTTTGCGCCACACTCAGAACGACCAGAACATGTCCTTCGTTCCAGCGACAGCGCGCAGTGAAAAAGCGAGGGGAGTGCAGAGGGGAAAAGCCTTTCCCCTCTGCTCGGTTTCGGCAAAATATCTCGTATGAGAACTGCTATTGAGAAACCGAAACTTTCACAGTTTCAATTTTCATCCGTTCTAATCCCGCTCAGGATTTACTCCTTAATATCAGCCTGATAAAACACATGTTTCCCAAACGGATCCACTTCATAGCCGGTCACTTCTTTACGTACCGGTTCGAAAATGGTCGAGTGAGCAATCATTACCGCCGGTGCCTGATCGTGCATCATTTGCTGGGCCTGCTCGTAAAGCGCTACACGTTTTGCATGATCGGTCGTTTCTTTGGCTTCGGTGATCAGCTTATCAAACGGCGCGTAACACCATTTGGCTGAGTTTGAACCGCCCTTCGCGGCATTACAGGTAAACAGCGGGCCGAAGAAGTTATCCGGATCGCCGTTCGCCGTCGTCCAGCCCATCAGCGCCGCCATGTGTTCACCGTTACGGATACGGGTCTGATACTCGCCCCATTCGTAACTGACGATATGCGCCTTCACGCCGATTTTGGCCCAGTCAGCCTGGATCATTTCCGCCATACGCCGGGCGTTCGGGTTATACGGACGCTGAACCGGCATCGCCCACAAATCGATATCAAAACCATTCGGCATACCCGCTTCGGCCAGCAGGGCTTTGGCTTTCTCCGGTGAATAATCGTAATCCACCAGTTTGTCGTTATAGCTCCATACACCGGTCGGCAGCAGTGTTTTCGCCACGGTTCCCGTACCATGGAATACGGCTTCTATGATTTGCGGTTTGTTGATCGCCATGGTCAGCGCCTGACGCACTTTCACATTATCCAGCGGGGGTTTCTGAGTGTTGAAGGACAGGAAACCGGTGTTCAGGCCAGCCTTACTCATCAGATTGATGTCTTTATTGGCACGCATACGCTCCAGATCAGCCGGATTCGGGAATGGCATCACCTGACATTCATTCTTCTCGAGTTTGGCCAGACGCATTGAGGCATCAGGCGTAATGGTATACACCAGACGGTCAATTTTGGATTTACCCTGCCAGTAGTCCGGGAAAGCTTTGTACAGCAGACGCGTGTCTTTCTGGTATTGCACCAGTTCAAACGGCCCGGTACCAATCGGATCCTGATCGACTTTTTCCGGCGTGCCGGCTTTGAGCATCTGATCGGCATATTCCGCCGAGAGGATGGAAGCAAAATACCATGCCAGATCGGCCACGAACGGCGCTTCAGGGCGCGTCAGGTTGAAGCGCACGGTGTAATCATCCACCTTATCAATACTGCCGATCAGGTCACCCATTTTCAGGCTGTCGAAGTTAAGGTAAGTACCGCCGGAAATTTTATGATAAGGATTATTTTCGTCTTTCTGGCGCATGAACGAGAAGATCACGTCGTCAGCGTTGAAATCACGGGTCGGTTTGAACAGCTTGCTGCTCTGAAATTTCACGCCCTTGCGCAGGTGGAAGGTATAGGTTTTACCGTCCGCACTGACCTCCCAGCTTTCTGCCAGACCCGGCACCAGTTCAGTGGTACCGATTTTGAAATCCACCAGACGGTTATAAATTGGCGCGGCGCTGGCATCCACAGAGGTGCCCGACGTATAAAGCTGCGGGTTGAATTGCTCAGGCGAACCTTCGGAACAGTAAACCAGCGTTTTAGCACAAACGCCGCCAGTGAGAGTTAACGCCAGTAAGCCTGTGCTTATTTTTAAGATGTTGTGTTTCATTCTTTTCCCTATTTTCCCTGTCCGGAGAGTGTTTAAATCTTCTTCATCGTGGAACCTAAAGCAAAAACAGATTAACATCTGGATAACACGTAGTAATACTTTGTTATATATGAAAATCTTATAACAGGGAACAATATTTGCGCACATTCAGAGGTCAAGATGTCGACAACAATCGCAAAACAGCTTACCGAACGTTTCTACCGTTATCTCAGCGTAACATCACAGAGTGATGCCAGCGCGACCACCCTGCCAAGCACGCCAGGCCAGCATGATATGGCGCGGCTACTGGCTGAGGAACTGCATCAGCTGGGCCTGAAAAATATTCAGATCGACGAACAGGCGACCGTGACGGCAGTAAAACCCGGCACCAAAAAAGGCGGTCCGCGCATCGGGTTCATTACGCATATAGATACGGTCGATGTCGGCCTGCGTCCGGATATTCATCCCCAGACGTTGCGTTTTACCGGTGAGGATGTGTGTCTGAACAAAGAACTGGATATCTGGCTGCGCCCTTCCGAACGCCCGGAAATCCTGCCGTATAAAGGTGAGGACATTATTTTCAGCGACGGCACCAGCGTGCTGGGCGCGGACAATAAAGCGGCGGTCACGGTAGTGATGACACTGTTGGAAAACCTGACGACTGAGCAGGAATACGGCGATATCGTGGTGGCGTTCGTGCCAGACGAAGAAATCGGCCTGCGCGGTGCCAAGGCGTTGGATCTCGCCCGCTTCGATGTGGACTTTGCTTATACCATCGATTGCTGCGAACTGGGCGAAGTGGTGTATGAAAACTTCAATGCGGCGGCGGCAGAAATTACCTTCACCGGCGTGACAGCGCATCCGATGTCGGCCAAAGGCGTACTGGTGAATCCGCTGTTGATGGCACAGGATTTCATCAGCCATTTTGACCGTGCTGAAACCCCTGAAAACACCGAAGGCCGGGAAGGTTATATCTGGTTCAACGGCATGAGCGCATCCCAGCAGGGAGCAGAACTGAAAGCCTCAATCCGTGATTTTGACAACGTCAGTTTTGCCGCCCGTAAGCAGAAAATTCAGGACGTGGCACAAGAGATTGCCGCGCAGTATCCTAGCGCAAAAGTCTCGGTGGAGATCAGCGACACCTACAGCAATATCAGCAGTGCCATCGGCGAAGATCGCCGGGCGATCGACCTGATTTTTGCAGGACTGAAAGAAATTGGCGTGGAGCCCAAAGTGATCCCGATGCGCGGCGGCACCGATGGTGCGGCATTGTCGGCCAAAGGATTGCTGACGCCGAACTACTTTACCGGCGCGCATAATTTCCACTCAAAATTTGAGTTCCTGCCGGTGAATTCGTTTGTGAAATCCTACGAGCTGACCGTTCAGCTGTGCCTGCTGGCCGCGAAAGGCTGATGCTATTTTAGCTGAGCAAAACCCACACCCCATCCCAGCCTTCCCCTCGTGAGAGGGGAAGGAGTACGAAAATCACTTCAAAGCACCTGAGAGGAATTGTTGCAGCCGCGCACTTTTCGGGTTACCGAACACCTCGGAAGGCTCGCCCTGCTCTTCAATCACCCCCTGATGCAGGAAAATGACGTGGCTGGAGACGTGACGGGCAAACTCCATTTCATGTGTCACTACCACCATGGTTTTCCCCTCTTCCGCCAGCTTTTGCATGATGCGCAGTACTTCGCCGACCAGTTCAGGGTCAAGGGCGGAGGTCGGTTCGTCAAACAGTAACACTTCCGGTTCCATCGCCAGCGCACGGGCAATGGACACGCGCTGCTGCTGGCCACCGGACAAATTCACCGGATATTTCCCTTGTGCGCGGGCATCAATACCCACTTTATCGAGGTATTTCACCGCGCGTTCCCGCGCTTCTGCCTTACTCAACCCCAGCACCTGAACCGGTGCTTCCATGACATTTTCCAGCACCGTCATGTGGCTCCACAGGTTGAAGTGCTGAAACACCATCGTCAGTTTGGTACGTAACAGTTGCAGCTGCTTTTTATCAAACACTTTCAGCTGACCATCGGTGTCGCGCACCATCCGGATATCCTGATTATTGACACTGATCGAGCCTTCGCTTGGTTTCTCAAGGAAGTTAATGCAGCGCAGGAAGGTACTTTTACCGGATCCTGATGAACCGATAATACTGATCACATCACCCGCATTCGCCGACAATGAAACACCTTTCAACACCTCATGGTCGCCATAACGTTTGTGGAGATCGAGAACCGCTAATTTGTTTTCTGGCATAACGTGATTCCGCAAAAATAATTCTTATTAGTGAGTTTGAGGCTTTACATGTGCCAGCCAGCGTTTTTCCGCCATGCGGAACAGCCCAATCAATATAAAAGAGATGCAAAGATAAATAACCGCAGCAATCCCGAAGGCATAAAACGGCTGATACGTTGCCGAGTTAATGTCGCGGGCTATTTTCAGCACGTCCGGTACTGTGGCGGTAAACGCCAGCGCGGTGGAGTGCAACATCAGAATGACTTCATTACTGTACGCAGGCAGTGCCGTGCGTAATGCAGACGGTAAAATAATGCAGGTATACAATTTAAAACGTGAAAACCCGTAAGCGTTGGCCGCTTCAATTTCGCCGTGCGGCACCGCGCGGATCGCACCCGCAAAAATTTCGGTGGTGTATGCACAGGTGTTGAGCGTCAGTGCCAGAATCGTACAATTGAGCCCGCTGCGGAAAAAAGCATTCAGGAAGTCGGTGCCACGCACGATCTCCAGGCTGTACATGCCGGAATAAAACACCAGTAACTGCACATACAACGGCGTCCCGCGGAAAACATAGGTATACAGCCAGATCGGATAGCGAAGGAATTTGTTGGAAGACACACGCCCCACCGCCATCGGCACAGCCAGTAATCCGCCTATCACAACGGAACTGATCAGTAACCATAAGGTGATAGCCAGACCGGTGAAACGGTAGCCGTCGCTGTAAAGCAGGGACATACCGTACTGTTGTAAAATTTCGATCATAGATCAGCCCTCTTCACACCCAGCGAATAACGGCGATCAAGCCACACCAGCACGCCGTTCGACAGCGTGGTGAAAATCAGATAAACCACACCGGCCACAATCGCAAAATAGAACGGCTGATATGTCCCCTTCCCGGCCAGTTGCGTGGCTTTCACCACATCATTGAGACCCAGCAACGACACCAGTGCGGTGGCTTTGAGAATAACCTGCCAGTTATTGGCAATGCCCGGCAGCGCAAAACGCATCATGGCCGGGAATAAAATTCGACGAAAGATTTGTGAACCGCTGAACCCGAAAGCCGTCGCAGCTTCGATTTGTCCACGCGGGACCGCCATAAACGCACCGCGGAACGTTTCAGTGAAATATGCCCCGTAGATAAAGCCCAGGGTGATAATACCGGCGCTCATCGGGTCGATATCAATTTGTGTCAGCCCCAGTGATTCTGTAATGCTGTTAAGCGCAATCTGCAAACCGTAGAAAATCAATAACATCAATACCAGATCAGGTACGCCGCGAATGAGCGTGGTGTAGCAACCAAAAAAACCAGAAACGATCCGGTTCTTTGACAGTTTCCCGCCCGCGCCGATTAACCCTATCACCAGCGCCAGAATGACTGACGAAATCGCCAGCTCCAGTGTCACTAACGTGCCCTGGATAATTACCTGGGAATACCCATACAGCATGGTTTTTTCCTGTCTTTAGTGGATCCCTGCGCAGGCAACACGACCACCGGCGTCAGAACCGCAGGGAGCGGCGTACCGCCCCCTTTGGCATGTCTCACGACGAATATCAGCCGCCGTAAACATCAAAGTCGAAGTATTTTTTCGCCAGTTTGTCGTAAGTGCCGTCTTTACGCATGCTGTCAAATGCCTTGTTCAGCGCATCTTTCAGGTCCGTTTCATTCTTACGCAGGCCCATGCCGGTACCTACGCCGAAGAACTTATCATCTTTAACCGACGGCCCCGCAAACGCATAATCTTTACCCGCTGCCTGTTTCAGGAAGCCTTCGCTGCCTGCCACTTCGTCCTGGAATGCTGCGTCAAGACGACCGGAAGCCAGATCCGCATAAATCAGATCCTGGTTCTGGTAAGCCACCACATTGATGCCTTTTGGCTGCCACATGGCATTCGCATAAGCTTCCTGAGTGGACCCCTGCAGAACACCGACGTTTTTGCCTTTCAGCGCATCCAGAGTGGGCAGAACTTTAGAGCCTTTAGGCGCAATCAGACGGGCGTTAGCAGCGTAAAGTTTCTCTGTGAAATCAATCTCCTGCTGACGTTTTTCAGTGATGGATAATGAGGAAATAATCGCATCAATCTTTTTCGCTTTCAGGGACGGGATCAGCGCATCAAAATCGCTTTCAACGTAGGTACATTTAATGGCTGCACGTTTACACATCTCGTTTGCCAGGTCGATATCAAAACCCACCAGCTTACCGCTGGAGTCTTTCGATTCAAATGGGGCGTAAGTCGGATCAGTACCGATGTTAATTGCTTTAGGCGCGGCAGCAAATGCACTACCTGCGCTGGCTAAAACCAGAACCAGCGGAAGAACCTTGAACAACTTTTTCATACATTAGCCTCAGTGATTATTCATCTGTTGTGGTTGCGTGTGCGTGAATGAACGTCTTTTTATAGTTTGCTGAACGATGCAAATGGCTTTTTGCCAGATTTTCTCATGCACTTTTCGTGCCGTTTCTCTGCATAGCCGTTTTGCACAGCGAGAGAGTGAAAACCGGTCAAAAAAGCATCGGGATAATCAAAGTTTTCAAAGGTCTGAACGAAGGATAGCCGAAGCAAGGTTGGACACTGCACCCCAATGAATCAAATTGTGATCATTGTTGGTGCAATGTAACGAAAGTGCGCGAAATAAGTGCGTATAGGGACGTGAAAGTTTAACGACTGCCCTGCCATCGAACAAATAAGTCTTCCGGCAGCTCGATATCAAACTGATCGATCACCCGGTTTACCGTCTGATCAATAATATCTTCCACAGAAACAGGGCGGTGATAAAACGCCGGAACCGGCGGCATGATGATTGCGCCCAGTTCAGCCGCCTGTGTCATCAGTCGTAAATGGCCCAGATGCAACGGCGTTTCGCGCACACATAACACCAGACGGCGGCGTTCTTTCATCACTACGTCAGCCGCACGGGTCAGCAAACCGTCGGTATAACTGTTCACGATGCCCGAGAGCGTTTTGATCGAGCAAGGCAAAATCACCATGCCGGCAGTTTTAAAAGAACCGGAGGAGATGCTGGCCGCGATATCGCGGGAATCATGCACCACATCTGCCAGTGCCTGAACATCACGCAGGGTGAGATCCGTTTCCAGTGTCAGTGTCTGACGGGCTGCATTGCTCATCACCAGATGAGTTTCAATATCAGGCACACTCTGCAATACCTGCAAGAGCCTGACACCATATATTGCGCCGCTGGCGCCGGAAATACCGACAATAAGTCGTTTCATCAACACTGCCTTAGAAAAAATAAACCCGGATCCGGTGGTGCCAATACTGACATAAATTCAGGCATAAAAAAACGCGCCCGCCCGGTGTTCACCGGAGGGGCGCGCCAGAGAGAATGTCAGCAACCGGCTGATCAGCCTTCGTTGTGCATCTCGAGATTTTCAGCTTCCTGCTGGCCACGCAATGCCTGAGCATCGTCGTTGCGCAGCGCTTCAAGATATTCCAGATAGTTCTGGTCCACATCTTTGGTGACGTAAACACCGTCGAAGACTGAACATTCGAATTTCTCGATATCCATATTGTCTTCTTTCACTGCGGCGATAAGGTCGCTCAGATCCTGGAAGATTAACGCATCAGCCCCAATCATCTGATTGATTTCACTGACTTCACGGCCATGGGCAATCAGCTCGTTCGCGCTTGGCATATCGATACCGTAAACATTCGGGAAGCGGATTTCCGGTGCCGCAGAGGCCAGATAAACGCGTTTTGCCCCGGCTTCACGCGCCATCTCAACAATCTGCTGAGAGGTGGTACCACGCACGATGGAATCATCGACCAGTAAGACATTTTTATCACGGAACTCAGCGCGGTTAGCGTTCAGTTTACGTCGTACTGATTTACGGCGCTCCTGCTGACCCGGCATGATGAAGGTACGGCCCACATAGCGGTTTTTTACAAACCCCTGACGGTACGGTTTATCCAAAATACGGGCAATTTCCAGCGCGATATCGCAGGAAGTTTCCGGGATCGGGATCACCACGTCGATATCCATGTCTTCCCATTCACGGGCAATTTTCGCGCCCAGCTTTTCACCCATACGTACACGGGCGCTGTAGACGGAAATTTTGTCGATGAAGGAATCCGGACGTGCAAAATAGACGTATTCGAACAGGCAAGGATTGTACTGCGGGTTCTCAGCACACATACGGGTGAACAGCTGACCTTTTTCAGTGATGTACACCGCTTCGCCCGGCGCAACGTCACGCAGGAATTCAAAGCCCAGCGTATCAAGTGCCACGCTCTCAGAGGCCACCATGTACTCATTACGACCATCTGCCAGCGTACGTTTACCAATCACCAGCGGACGAATGCCATGCGGGTCACGAAACGCCAGCATGCCATGACCGATGATCATCGCCACACAAGCGTAAGCACCGCGGATTTTCAGATTCACTGCAGCAACCGCAGCAAAAATGTTGTCAGCTTCCAGCGGGTAGTGCTGGAAACGATCCAACTCACTCGCCAGGATATTCAGCAAAATCTCAGAATCGGAAGTGGTGTTCACATGACGGCGTTGGCCTTCGAACAGATTGCTTCGCAATTCGTGAGCATTGGTCAGGTTACCGTTATGGGCAAGGGTGATGCCGAACGGAGAGTTGACGTAAAAAGGTTGAGCTTCTGAAGCGCTGGAACTGCCAGCCGTTGGGTAGCGCACATGGCCTATACCCATGTTGCCCTGTAAGCGTTGCATATGGCGGGCTTCGAAAACATCCTTCACCAGGCCATTGGCTTTACGTAAACGGAAGTTATTATTCGCGTCGATGGTGGTGATGCCTGCGGCATCCTGACCACGGTGTTGTAACACCGTTAACGCGTCATAAATCGACTGGTTTACCGGCATGAAACCGGCGATACCGACAATACCGCACATGTTGTCTTTTCCTCTTCAGCGCTGCCAGAACTAAATATGTTTTGGCAAGAAACTCGACGTGCTCTGCAGGTAGTCAAAGAACCACCTGATGATATAACTGAATTGTGGGATCAACTGGGATTGTTTCCAGTCTTCACTTTGCGAAAAACCGGTAAAAGTATCGAGGAAGAACAGCATCGCGGAAACGATTAACACCCCACGCAGTGCGCCGAAGCACACACCTAACACCCTGTCAGTGCCGGACAACCCGGTTCTTTCAACCAGTGAACCAATCACATAGTTGACAATTGCACCTACGATCAACGTCGCGATGAACAAGATGGCAATTGCGATCCCGTTTCGAACTAATTCATCTTCGAAACGTGTGAAGTAGATGGCGAGGTAAGGGTAATAATGGCTGGCAACAAAAAAGGCGCAAGCCCAGGTTACCAGCGATAAAGCCTCACGGACAAAGCCACGGATTAAACTGACTAAAGCAGAAAATCCGATAACCGCAATAATGACGTAATCAATCCAGGCCATTAACTATTCCAGTGTCTAATCCAGTCACATCTGCCCCGGCATCCAGTTCGCGGCGAATTCTAACAGAAAAAGAAAACGTTTGCGTAGGGGAAATCAGCCGGTCAGACAAATTAATAATAGCGATTAAAAAAACCTCAATCGCAGCATAAACCTATAAAAACTCAACCAGAGGATCTTATAGAAAAAGGGCACCAATCGCTTGTGCCCTCCGTGGTATTTTTTATGTTTTAACGGCCACCTCCCCCTTTGCAGGAGGAGGTGCAAAGTCAGTGAGCAGAATAGGCGCGAACCTGCCCGCCTAATCCACTCAGCTGTTGCAGTTGCGGAAGTGAAGCCTCAAGCTTCTGCTTCGACGCATCCGGCCCGACGTACAGGCGCGTAATCTGCCCCTGTACCGGCGTTGACGGAACCGTATAAGCGCGGAAACCAGACAAACGCAGATTCGCCACAATCTCATTGGCTTTAGCAGCATTTTTCAGTGCGCCAAGCTGCACCACGTAGGACTGCCCTGCCGGCGCTTTTTCTTCCGGCGCAGGCTTCGGCTGTTCTGCCGGTTTTGGCTGTTCAGCCACGGCCTTCGGCTGCTCGACCGGTTTTGGTTGCTCGACGACCTTCGGTTTCACCGTTGGCTTCGCTTCCACCATCGGTTTAGGTTCGATGACTTTAGGTTTCTGCGCCGCAGGTTTTACCGGTGCAGTCTGCACCGTTTTTTTCTGCTCAGGCAATGTGGTGACCGGCGGTGCTTCTATCGTGGTATTGCCCGGTGCAACATTGCCCTTATTCGCGGCATTCGTGTTATTCGCCGAACCTTCCGACTCCTGCGCAGCACCGTTCATCGCCTGATCCGCACCTTCCGGTGGCTGAGCCGGCAAAGATTGCGTGACCGGTGGCACCGAGTCCTGTTCCTCAACATCACCCGGTTTTGGCACCAATGGAATAGACGCAAATTCGTCTTCGTAATGCTTTTTCTTGCCGTCGAGTAAACCGGGCAAAATAATGACGCCCAGCGCCACCAGAATGACCGTCCCGACCAGACGATTTTGAAACTTACTTGCCACTGGTTTTCCCCGTGTCTATAGCATCCATTACGTGAGCTACGGTATGGAACGAGCCGCAGACAATCACAATATCCTGAGGAGCAGCCTCCTGCATAGCCTGTTTCCAGGCAGACTCCACATCGTCAAACCGGTGCGCCTGCGGCAGGTGTGCCGTCAGCTCTTCAACACTGGCCCCGCGCGGACCTTCCAGCGGCGCGCAATACCATTCGTCCACCTGAGGCGACAGGCAAGCCAGCGTACCGGCAATATCTTTGTCTTTCAACATTCCGACGACAGCACGCACTTTACCGCCATTTCGCGGCTGTTCCGCCAGACGTCCGGCCAGATACGCCGCCGCATGCGGGTTGTGCGCGACATCCAGGATCAGACGAGGTGATTCACTCACCGTCTGGAAACGTCCCGGCAGTGCCGCACGTTGTAAACCGCTGTACAACGCGGCTTCAGGAATATCCAGAGTGGAATAATGCAGCGCGGCCAGCGCGGTCGCGGCGTTGGCGAGCGGCACATTCGGCAACGGTAAACCTTCCAGCACGTTAACCTCATGGCCTTCTTCCAGTGCTGCCCAGCGCCAGTGACCGGCATCCGCAGAAAAATGCCAGTTCACCTCACGGCGGTATAAATCCGCGTGTTTTTCCTGCGCAACGGCAGCAATAGATTGCGGCATATCCGGTTCACCGACCACGGCCGGTTTACCGGCGCGGAAAATACCGGCTTTTTCACGGCCAATGCTTTCGCGGTCAGATCCCAGCCAGTCAGTATGGTCCAGCGCAATACTGGTCACGACTGCCACACTGGCATCGACAATATTGGTCGCGTCCAGACGCCCGCCCAGCCCGACTTCAAGGATCACCACATCCAGCTTAGCCTGTTTAAACAGCTGCAACGCCGACAATGTGCCGTATTCAAAATAGGTCAGCGAAATATCACCACGGCCAGCTTCCAGCAGCGCAAAAGATTCGCAATGCGCAGATTCTGCTAATTCTTCACCCTGGATACGGACACGTTCGGTGTAGCGCACCAGATGCGGGGAACTGTAAACGCCCACACGGTAGCCCGCTGCCATCAGGATGGATTCCAGCGTTGCACAGGTGGTGCCTTTACCGTTGGTTCCGGCCACAGTGAAAACTTGTGGCGCAGGCGTCAGTAAATCGAGTTTCGCGGCTACCGCTTTAACCCGATCAAGACCAAGCTCAATCGCCTGAGAGTGAAGATGTTCGAGATAATAAAGCCACGTGGCCAAAGGCGACGTGGCTTGGGGAATAAGTTGATTTTGCATGAGTCCCGTTCAACCTTGTCAGGTTCACTTCGACGCTACATCACCAGACTGTGACAGCAGGCAATGCCCTCTTTGTCAGATCATACCAACAGAGTAAAAGCACGGCTGTCTTTTTTGCAGAAAAACAGTTTTGCAGAAAAACAGTGTGGGCGGCACAACACACGATGGCCGCCCGAATAACTGACCGGCGTTTACCCTGTTCGATCAGGCATCCTGATTGTCAGCGGCAGAACCGTTGACAGCAACATGGACGTCAGCCACGTTCGGCTCCGGTTGCCCGGTTAATTTCGCCAGAACGCTGCCCAGTTTAGCTCGCATTTCCGGACGGCGTACGATCATATCAATCGCACCTTTTTCGATCAGGAATTCACTGCGCTGGAAGCCCGGCGGCAGTTTTTCACGCACGGTTTGCTCGATAACGCGTGGACCGGCAAAACCGATCAGCGCTTTCGGCTCAGCGACGTTAATGTCGCCCAGCATTGCCAGACTGGCAGAAACACCGCCCATGGTCGGGTCAGTCAGTACAGAAATGTACGGCAAGCCGCGTTCCTGTAATTTCGCCAATGCTGCACTGGTTTTCGCCATCTGCATCAGCGACATCAGCGCTTCCTGCATACGGGCGCCGCCACTGGCAGAGAAACAGACCAGCGGGCAGTTATCTTCCAGCGCCTGCTCAACGGCACGTACAAAACGGGCCCCTACCACAGACGCCATTGATCCGCCCATGAAGGCAAACTCAAAGGACGCGACCACGATTGGCATGCCAAACAGCGTACCTTTCATGACGACCATGGCGTCTTTTTCGTTGGTTTCTTTTTGTGCTGCAACCAGACGATCTTTGTATTTTTTGGAATCTTTAAACTTCAGAACATCTTTAGGCTCAAGCTCGCTGCCTAATTCAACCTCACTGCCCTCGTCCATGAAAGTGGACAGACGCATACGCGCACTGAGGCGCATATGGTGGTCACACTTAGGGCACACCATGAGGTTGCGCTCAAGCTCGGCGCGGTAAAGAACCTGCCCGCAGCTATCACATTTAGTCCAGACGCCCTCGGGAATACTTGCCTTACGGGTCTGCGAGTCAGTGCTCTTACTAAGAATTCGTTCAATCCAGCTCATCGATAACCTTTCTGTTTGAACCCGGCCGAAGCCAGTCCGCTGTTCATGCTGTAACAAGTCCCCTGAAACCTACCCAAAATCACCTGTGTGCGGGGTGATAAAAAACCTCACACACCGCGCCACAGAAGGGTTGTTCGCAGGAACAGACCATAAATTGTCGCTCATTAAACCATAACGGCCAGACACTGTGGATAAAAAACTGGTCTTACCCTCAGGTTTAATGCCTTAAATTTTAAAGCGCTTGCGTAAAAAACGTGCGGAATTAATCCTGCTGACGCTTTTCTTTGGCCGCTGCGCGTTTGTGCCGCCAGATTTCAACCACACCCGGCAGGATGGAAACCACAATGATCGCCACGATCAGTAATTTCAGATTTTCCTGAACAATCGGCAGATCACCGAAAAGGTAGCCAGCATAGGTAAATAACAGTACCCAAACCAGTGCACCAATCACGTTATACGCAGCAAAATGGCGGTAAGACATATGTCCCATACCGGCCACAAACGGTGCAAACGTGCGGACGATCGGCACGAAGCGCGCAAGAATAATCGTTTTACCGCCATGTTTCTCGTAAAACTTATGCGTCTTGTCCAAATAACTGCGACGGAAAATCTTTGAATCAGGATTACTGAACAGACGTTCACCAAATACCCGTCCGATAGTGTAGTTCACCGCATCGCCCAGGATCGCCGCAATGGCCATCAGGAATGCCATCAGATGGACGTTAATGTCATTGCCCGGCAACGCCGCCAGCGCGCCTGCCACAAACAATAATGAGTCCCCTGGCAGGAAAGGTGTCACCACCAGACCGGTTTCGCAAAACAAAATCAGGAATAAAATGCCGTAAACCCAGATGCCATACTGCGCAACCAGCTCCGCTAAATGCACGTCAATATGCAAAATAAAATCAATGACAAAGTGAATAAAACCCATTTGATTTACTCCCCCTTTTTCGGTTTAACAGCCCATTTAAACAATCGCTTTATCCGTTCCTTAGTCTTCGAGGAACAGGGGTCCCATATTCACCTGAGGCAGCGCAAACTTCTCAGGGTAATCGACTGCAACCAGATACAACCCTTCCGGCTTGCCGGTGGCTGCCGCAAGATTGCGATCTTTCGCTGCCAGCAGTTCTCCCATCCAGCCAACAGGCTGGTTACCGGCACCGATTTCCACCAGACTGCCCACGATATTGCGCACCATATGATGAACAAATGCATTAGCCTTGATATCCACCACCACATAACTGCCGTGACGGCTCACATTCACATGCATCACATAACGCCACGGTGTACGCGACTGGCACTGTGATGCACGAAAAGACGTGAAATCGTTCTCGCCCAATAGCGCCTTGCCGGCAATCTGCATTTTTCCGACGTCGAGTGGCATGTGAACATGCGTCACGCCGGCATGCAAAATTGCTGAACGGTAACGGTTATTGTAAATAACGTAGCGATAGCGGCGCGCAGTGGCGCTGAAACGGGCGTGAAAATCTTCGCCCACATTCGCGCACCAGCGCACAGCAATATCTTTGGGTAAATGGGTATTCACCCCCATCGTCCACGCCGCGTCTTTGCGCAACACCGGCGTGTCAAAATGCACCACCTGCCCCGTCGCGCTGACGCCTGCGTCTGTCCGTCCGGCGCAAAACACCACGATCGGTGAATTGGCCACCCGGCTCAGTGCCTTTTCCAGACACTCCTGCACACTGGCAACACCCTGCTGACGCTGCCAGCCAAAATAAGCACTGCCGTCATATTCAATGCCTAACGCCACACGCCCGGCAACCGGTGCGGTGCTGACGTCAGCGATCACTTCATCGGACATAATCAGTACCAGTACTCATTAATCAGCTTCTCTGCGGTTTCCACCGCCATCAGTGCGCCGCCAAAACGAACGTTGTCAGCCACTGACCAGAATTGCAGTAACTCAGGAATGCCGTAGTCATTACGGATACACCCGATGCTCAGATTGGCATTGCCGGATGCATCGCTGACCTGCGTCGGGAAATCATCTTCATCGCTCAGATTGATATCATCAATGCGTTCAAGTTCAGCGCGTGCTTCTTCTGCTGACAGCGGACGCAGACCTTCCATATGTACCACCTGCGCATGACCGTAGAACACCGGCGACTGCACGCAGCTGACGGAAACCGGCAGGCCATCGTCCTGCAACACTTTGCGAACCTGATCCACCAGACGGCGTTCCTGACGCACACTGCCCTCTTCATCGCTGACCAGCGGCAAAAGGTTAAACGCCAGCTGTTTACTGAAGATACCCTCTTCTGCCGGAATTCCGTTAAGCAGACGGGCACTTTGCCCGGCCAGATCGTCAACAGCGGCTTTGCCCAGCGCAGAAACAGACAGCAAAGAGGTCACGTGCAGACGGGACAAACCCGCCTGTTCGGTCAGTGGTTTGATGGCAGTCAGCAACTGGCTGGTCAGGCTGTCAGCCACGGCCACGATATTACGATTGCGGTAATGAGAAAGCGCATCAGGGTTCACGCCCGGCACCACCAGAGGAATGTCATGTTCAAGCGAGAACAGGCCACTGCTGTCAATCACCAGACATCCCTGATTTGCAGCTTCCTCGGCATACAAGGCAGAGGCTTCAGAGCCTGCAACAAAGAATGCCAGCTGAACCTGAGACCAGTCGAACTCAGATGCCTGTTGTACGCGCAGGCTTTTGCCATTAAAGCGCACGGTCTGACCGGCACTGCGTTCACTGGCCAGCGGGAAGAGCTCACCAACCGGGAACTGACGATCAGCCAATAATTCCAGTAACGCATCACCGACTGCGCCCGTTGCGCCAAGCAGCGCAATATTCCAGCCATCAGACATGTTGGTATTCTCCAGAAAATATAAAGTACAAAATACAAAGGGGCGATGAACATCACCGCCCTGTTTTAACGCGTTTTACCCGTCATATTTCAACGTGAAATATCAGGGCAGGAACTCAATGATTTACGCCGTGGCTAACTGGCTGTTAAAACCCAGTTTTTTCAGCACACCGGCGGTCGCTGCATCGTCGCAAATCACCCGTAAAGATGACCATTCACGACGTTCTTCATAGAACTTACGCAGCTTGTCGAATTCGCCCGGTTTTCCGGCTACACGGCGCAAAGGCCGGTCATCGCGGCGCACATCATACACTAAGTGAATAAGACGCAGCAGTTTGGCTTCGCTCAGCGCGCCACTCAGTGTCACTTCGGCAAATTCAGGCGCGGGCAGTAACGATTCCAGCGGCACCGTTTGTGGCTGACCGATAAACTGGCTGAATGCTTCGAACACCTGCGTGGTGCCGCGTGCCTTCCCTTCCAGGCTGTAACCGGCGATATGTGCCGTGCCGATGGCAACTTTATCCAGCAACGCCAGCGACAAATCGGGTTCCGGTTCCCAGACATCCAGCACAGCGGTCAGCTTTTTGCTGCCGTTCAGTGCGCCGAGCAGCGCAGCGTTATCCACCACTTCGCCACGACAGGCGTTGATGAGGATGCGCTCAGCAGGCAGACGCGCCAGTAAATCCGCATCCACCAGATGATATGTGGCATAAGGGCCGGACATATTCAGTGGCGTATGGAATGTCAGGATATCGGCTTCGGCGACCAGTTTCTCAAGCGGCCAGAATTCACCGGCATCACCCCGATCGGCACGCGGCGGATCGCACAGCAGCGTGTGGACCCCCAGTGCCTCGAGGCGGGCATGCAGGCGTGACCCGACGTTACCGACACCAATGATCCCGACCGTTTTATCGCGCAGCTGGAAACCATCGCGCTGTGCGAGGATCAGCAATGAAGAAAAGACATATTCCACCACGGCAATCGCATTACAGCCAGGCGCGGCCGAGAAACCAATCCCTGCGCTGGCAAGCCATGCATCATCGACATGATCGGTGCCCGCCGTGGCAGTCCCCACGAATTTCACCGGTTTTCCCGCCAGCAAACTCTCGTTCACTTTGGTCACAGACCGCACCATCAGCGCATCGGCATCATTGAGCGCATCTTGCGGGATAGGACGACCAGGAACGGCCTGCACGTTGCCCAGCCGGCTAAAAAGCTCGACGGCATACGGCATATTTTCATCAACCAGGATTTTCACGTTTGTCTCCGGCAGCATGGCCTAAAGAAAGAATAGAAAATAAAGAGGGCATTGATTTTGCCACGATACAGGGTCAGATCCCAACTTTCAGGGCACGGGTTTACCTGTCGTTACGAAAACGCTGCGGTGTGGTGCCCGACACCTGCTGGAACATGGCGATAAAGGCCGAAGACGAGCTGTAACCCAGTTCGAGTGAGACCTCCTGTACCGTTTTCCCCTGCTCCAGCAAAGAGACAGCATGCAGGAAGCGCAGCCGCTGACGCCATTGGGCAAAACTCATCCCCAGTTCCTGCTGGCAACGCCGCGACAGGGTTCGTTCGGTGGTATACACCTGCTTCGCCCATTGTGCCAGCGACGTGTTATCCGCCGGATTCTTTTCCAGTGCGCTCAGCACGGGGGACAGTAATTTATTTTCCGATGTGGGTAAATAAGTGTTCTGACGGGGTGCCAGACTGATTTGATCCAGCAAAACGCGACACATACGCAGATCCGTTTCACTCTGCGGTTCAGTCATATTTCGTGAGAAGCAGTCATCAGCAATGGCGTTAAAAATGGCTGTCGGCGTCAGCAGGCAAGGCTCAACAGGCAGATGGATATCCAGTTCGGGGGCGATATCAATGACGCAAAAACGTGTGGTTTTGCGGTTATAGCTTGAATGCTCAACCCCGGCAGGTATCCAGATGGCG
Source organism: Rahnella perminowiae (assembly GCF_019049695.1). Taxonomy (NCBI): domain Bacteria; kingdom Pseudomonadati; phylum Pseudomonadota; class Gammaproteobacteria; order Enterobacterales; family Yersiniaceae; genus Rahnella; species Rahnella perminowiae. Next base: position 34,792 of record NZ_JAFMOT010000176.1, on the reverse strand, counting down.
AATTCGCGCGGGGCAAGATAGCGCTGTCCGGCCACGCGCATGGCAAGAACGCCGGATTTTACGCAGATAATCTGGCTCCACGGATGGGAATGCTCAACATACTCAGAATTCCCCTCCACAATTTCACCCCGAAAAAGCAGAGTAACCGGTATCTTCTCAGGTAACGGCGGGTAATATCGGGGTAAAGAAGGACGCGGTGCGGGCATAAAAACCTTTTATCTGTGCGCCAAACGGGGATTGTCTGAATTACGCAATGTGTTGTCTGATTATCGTTATATATAACAAACAAGACAACCGTACACTGGCGTGACGATTTATTCAGGAATACGACTCAATGAATGTGCTCTTTCCCCTGCTTGCCGTCCTGATCTGGTCACTGAATGCTGTGGTCAGTAAAGCCTCGGCCAGCGCAATTGATCCTGCTGCCATTTCGTTCTACCGCTGGCTTCTGGCACTGCTGACGCTGACACCTTTCGTGCTGCCCGGTGTGCTGCGTAACCTCCGGGCGGTGAAACAATACGGGTGGAAACTGCTGATACTGGGCTTGCTGGGCATGGTGCTGTATCAGAGTCTGGCATACTACGCCGCACACAGCGTCAGTGCGCTGTTTATGGGCATCCTGAATTCGCTGATCCCGCTGCTGACCGTGCTGATTGGCCTGTTTGTGCTGAGCGTAGTGCCAACAGTGGGCGTCGCACTGGGCAGTATTATTTCACTCGGCGGTTTAGTCTGGCTGGTCAGTGCCGGTTCGCCGGCGCAGCTGCTGCAACACGGTATCGGCACCGGTGAGCTGATGATGTTTGCGGCTTCGGCCTCCTATGCGCTGTATGGGGTGCTGACCAAGCGCTGGGCGATCCCGCTGCCGAACTGGCAATCGTTATATGTGCAGATCATTTTCGGCGTTTTATTATTGCTGCCAAACTTTCTGCTCGCGAAGGATGTCAGCCTGACCGCACATAATATTCCGCTGGTGCTTTTCGCGGGGATCCCGGCGTCGATCATCGCGCCGTTTTTGTGGATCCAGGGTGTGATCCGTTTGGGTGCCAACAAAGCGTCTATTTTCATGAACCTGTCGCCGATTTTCACGGCAGTGATCGCCGTGCTGTTCCTGCACGAGCACCTGCACAGCTACCATCTGATTGGCGGCGGTATCACGCTTGTCGGGGTCATTCTGGCGCAGCGTTTGCGTAAACCGCTGTTCACCCGCGCCGCGCCTGCGGAACAAAACAAAATTCGCTAAAGGGTATGCCATCCTTAATAAGAGGGTGGCACCTCCCCCACTTTCTGCTTTCGCGCCCCGCCAGACGTTTTTCTCTGCTGTTTTAGGAAACAATATTCTGAAGAATCTTTCTCAGCCTGCTATTCACGGTGTCGATTAAAACACTTTGCAGGTATGATGAGGCGCTTCCGCGCTCTGCGCCGTGCTTTTGACTTATCATTGAGTTTAAGCGACGTTTTAAATTTCCAGCGAAGGACGGTGATATGCAACCTTTGAGCGGCCCGGGCATGCCGGTTGGCGACAACAGAACACAACCGCAGGGTCAGACCGTTCCGGCTAAAACGGGCGCTGAACTGCCCTTAACGCCGGTACAGCGCACCACGCTGGAAAAACTGATCGTCAAACTGATGGCGCTGACGCCCATCAAATCTGCTGAGATCTGGGCCAATCTGCGCCACGAACTTGCGTTGCCAAACGGTGCGGAAATCACCTCTCAGCAATTCCCGCAGGCCGAAGCGCTGTTACAGGGAAAACTTACACAGGCCCAGGACAGCCTTGCCTCACGCCAGCTGATGCTGCAACTGACCGAGCTGCTGCCGCAGGGTAACAACCGTCAGGCGGTGAGCGATTTTATCCGCCAGAATTTTGGTCATACCGTACTGAGTCAGCTGACACATCCGCAGCTGCAACAGGTGCTGGATCTGATCCAGACCCGTCAGATGAATATTCCGCAGCCCCAGCAGACACCGGTCACCGATCGTCCGTTGCTGCCTGCCGAGCATAACAGCCTGCAACAACTGGTAACCCGTCTCAGCGCTGCTACCGGCGAAGCCCCTGTGAAAGTCTGGCAGGAACTGTTTACGCTGGTTGGTGTGAAAGTGGGCGAACCGATACCGGCGAAGCATTTTCAGGTGCTCAGCCAGTTTATGCAGGTGAAAGCGTCGCTCAGCCAGCAGACCACCGCACCGACGCTGACCACGTTGCTGAGCGTGCTCAAGCAGCCGGCCAGCACCCATGAAATTCATCAACTGACGGAATATGCCGAAAATCGTTTCAGCGCGACGCTGTCCACGCCGCTGACGCAGGTTCAGGTCAGTGATCTGATTGGCGTTCTGTTCAGCCAGCGGGTTGACCGCTCTGCGCGCACAGAAGACATAGACGATACCTTCACCACGGTGACACGTACCGATCCGCAACCGATCATGAACCCGTTTATCGCGATGTTGCCCCCTTCCATGCAGGCGATGGGCGGCAAGCCGCTGGTATTTATTGCGTTCGTGGTGGTTCTGCTTCTGCTGTGGTTACTGTTTTAAGCACGCCGTTAACCTCTTTTCAGCAACTGCAATCTGGCGGTGCCTGTTTCCGTGAATACTGTCCGCGTTCTTCACCCACCGCAACCGGGTGTTGATCGCGGATCCAGAAATCCAGTCCGCCAATCATTTCCTTCACCCTGAATCCAAGCCGTGCCAGTTTATACGCGCCCTGCGTCGAACCGTTGCATCCGATTCCGTCACAATAGGTCACGTAAACCACGTCTTTACTGAGTTCGCAGGTACTTTCTGCCGTCATCAGTTTATGCGGAAAACTGACCGCGCCCGGCACGTGGCCACCTGCATAATGTTCAGCAGAGCGGGTATCAATCACCACGATTGTGTTCACACCGTTTTGTAAATCCGCAGCGACATCGGCGGCATCGGTATAAAAGCTCAGTTTCGACAACAGATATGCAGCACTGATTTCAGGTGATGGTGGTGCAAATCCTAAAACATAAGACTCTGGTTGCATAAACACTTCCTCGTTAAATGATATGACTGAAAACAGTTCCATCATCGCCGTTTTTGGTCTTATGATTAATGCCAATTTCAAGCCAATCATAAGACCCATTATGCGCATCTTGTCTCAGCCCTCTGCACTGATTACGCTTTTCGAAAACACAGCCATCACCGGTTCAGACGCTGCGGCAGGTTTGCGTGACCGGCTGTGTTCAGCGTTGCGCAAGGCTATTCATACCGGTGCGCTGACCGGAGGAGAACGCCTGCCGTCTTCGCGTATTCTGGCCTCTGACCTGAAACTCTCACGGGTCACCGTAGAAGCCGCCTACGCACAGATAGAAGCAGAGGGTTATCTTCAGCGCCATACCGGCAAGGGGACTTTTGTCAGCCGCTCACTGCCCACCGCCCTGTCCTCCCGAAACAGCCAGGTCTTATCGCCTGGGTTTGCGCGCTTGTCAGCGCGGGGTGAGAAAATTATCGCCAACGGCGGCTGTCGTGACCCGCAAGCGCCCGTCGCCTTTGCAGCCGGTTCGCCTGATCTGCGCGCCTTCCCGCTGAAAATCTGGAAGCAAATAACCGCCAGACAGCTGCGGACTCAGGGCGAACGCCTGCTGGGATATGGCGACCCGCAGGGGTATTTGCCCTTGCGCGAGGCGCTTGCCAGCTATCTTCAGCAGTCACGCGGGGTCATTTGCAGCGCCGGACAAATCCTTATCACCACCAGTTCGCAACAGGCACTGCAATTGCTGGCGATGCTCCTGATTGATCCCGCAGATAAGGTGTGGCTTGAGCAGCCGGGTTATCCGGGGGCACGCAACGCGTTTGCCAGCGCCGGAGCCGATATTTGCGCTATTGAGGTTGATGAACAGGGAATGGTGCCGGGCGCTGATTCACCTGTGCCGCGTCTGATATACCTGACGCCGTCGCACCATTATCCGACCGGTGTCAGCCTGAGTTTGTCACGCCGTTTACATCTGCTCGGCTATGCGAAACGTCACGGCAGTTGGATCATCGAAGATGATTACGATAGTGAACTGCATTACGACGGGCGGCCGCTTCCGGCTATGCAAGGGCTGGATAAACATCAGCAGGTCATTTATCTGGGAACCTTCTCGAAAGTTTTATTCCCGTCTTTGCGGCTGGCCTATACCGTCTTACCGCCTGCGCTGGTGGCACCGATGGTGACGCTGCGCACCGTGAATGACGGTCATTCTTCACAGCTGATGCAGGCCGTCACGGCGGAATTTATGCAGGCCGGGCATTTCGCTTCACATCTGCGCTTTTCGCGTCAGCTTTACCACAGCCGACGTGACCATCTGCTGACGCAAATTAAGCAAAAAATTGAATGGCTGAGCCCTCAGGTTGCCGCCGGGGGGTTACAACTCGCCGCCCGTCTGCCTGCCGGACAGGAACAGCATTTCAGCGCGCTTGCCGCCCAGGCCGGTGTCGAAACGCCACGGCTTTCACCTCTGTTTACCGCCAGCGCCGGTTTAGTGACCCAACATCAGGACGGCTGGCTGCTCGGTTTCTCGGCATTAACCCCGGCTGAAATCACCACCGCAGTAAACCGTCTGGCGTCGCTGAAGGTGCCAGTCATTTAACAAACAGCGTCAATAACAACCAGCCCGCGCCGCCGCTGAACAACAGGAACGGGAAAGAATAATAGTGAAACCGCAGCCAGATCTTCTTGTCATTCGCCATGCGCAGCGCAATAAGATTGGCCAGCGATCCTATCGCCAGCCCGAAACCACCGGCATTGACGGCGTAGGCCAGCAACGGTCCGGAGGGTAAATAATTAATCATCAGGATTGTCGCGGGCACATTACTGATGACCTGAGAAAGCCCGATGCTCAGCAGATAATGACCGTAATCCGGCAGCCCGTGAATATGCGTAAACGCTGGCTGCAGGGCATTCATCCCGACCAGTAAACGCACATCGATAAACATCACGATAAACACCAGGATCAGCGGCCAGTCGATGCGCAGCAGGACATTTCGCGCCAGCAGTAAAAAACACAGGATCACCGCCAGCAAACCATACAGGGCCAGCCCCAGATCAACACAGGCGATAAATACCGCGTAGAGCACAACACAGCTCACCAGCAGACCTTTTAGAAAAGGATATCTCTGATTGTTCTCAATTTTTTTCAGGCTGTGCGACGGAAAACAAAACCAGGTCACCAGCAATAAGGCAGCCAGAGTGACCAGCGCCAGCGGTGTCATCTGTCCGATAAAATGCAGGAAGGACTGACCGGATTTATTCCATAACAGAATATTTTGCGGGTTACCGATCGGCGTAAGCAGTGAACCGGCATTCACCGCCAGTGCTTCAAAGATAATCAGCCGCGTCACCGGTAACGACGTCAGTTTCTTCAGCGTGATCGTCAGCGGGATGATGATAAATAACGCGACGTCATTGGTCATAAACGTGGACAACAGTGCTGCAGCAGTGACCAGAAACAGCGCCAGCCACCGCTCATTGTCGATGGCGTTAATCATCTTACGGCCTACAAAATCAAAGTAACCGCTGACCTCAACGCCCTTGGTCAGCATCAGTAAACCCAGCAACGTGACGATCGTGTCCCAGTCCACAAACTGCGGAAACTGGCTGATTTCCTCAGGCTGAAACAGGGTCAGAATGACACCAAGCAGAATTAACAGATGCAAAAATCTGTCACGTAAAAAAGGCTTAAGTACAGAGCCGAACGCCGCCATCAACATGTCTTTTCTTCACTGTTCAGAATTCGCTGACGTTACGCGAAGAATTGCGCCGCTGCCAGCGGATAACATCAATCAGCAGGAAAATAAGTAAGCTCGCGCCCATCACGGGCAATGAAATTGCCAGACCGATCGTGATCACCAAAATCGGGCATTGCAGACTGAACGGCACAGACCGCCAGGTTTGTAGCAATGTCGTGGCCGGATGACTGTCGGTACTGTTGACGCTGCGGCGCAGCCACCACAGGCGATATCCCCAGGCAATCATCACACAAAGCCCGGCACCAAAAATCACCAGAATGGCCTGATTCCAGATGCCAAACAGAATGCCCATATGCGCATCCACACCCCAGCGGGTGAGTTTGGCAAGCAGCGGGAAATCAGCAAACCGCACGTGATCGACGATTAGCAGGGAACGGGGATTGACCGATACCGCATCCACCTGCGTTGGCCAGCTGCGATCAACTTCGGTCACTGTCCAGGCTTTCCCCGTGTTATACGCCGGACGGATTTCAATCTTGTTCGCCGCAATACCCGCCTCACGCGCTGCCTGTACTACCGCATCAAAAGTCTGTGCAGAAACAACGGCGGCTGGTGATGCAGCAGGCATGCTGTGTGCCGACATGTTCATTCCCGGCATATCAGGCATATCAGCCATCGGCGCTTGATGCCCGGCATGTTCACTGACCGGTCCGGCGACCGTCTGTGGATCCAGACTGGTTTTCACGCCGGGCGTCATCCAGCCCATATGGGCACGTAACACGCCGATATTGTCCCCCGCCCATTGTGACCAGGTCAGGCCGGTGGCGGAGAAAAACAGTAAACCGGCGAGCAAAACCAGGCCGAGCGAGCTGTGCCAGCGACGGCTGTTTTGCTGCTGTTGTACCTTGCCACTGACCTTACGCAGTGGTCGGGGTTTCCGGCGACCGCTGAACCAGAGCACGACGCCACCCGATGCTGCCACCCACAACCAGGAGGCAGCCAGCTCGCTGTATATCCGGCCTGTATCGCCCAGCAATAAGCCGCGATGTAAATCATCCAGCCAGGTGCGGAAAGGCAAAATGCCGCTGGTGCCGTACACCGTCATGTCGCCTTTCACCGCCAGCGTGATGGGGTCGATGAAAATTGCACGGCTCTTAGATGCTCCGAGTTGCGGATCAGAAAACATCACCCGCGTCGTTTCCCCCGCAGAGGGGGCCGGTCTGACGGCGTAGATTTTTTTATCCTGACCGGCAACCTGTAGCGCCGCATCTATCTGACGGGAGAGCGGCTGCGCCTCTCCTTTTGAGGCGGTAAATAATGCGCCGGCATAGAGATAATTTTCCAACTGAGGTGTCAGCACATACAGTGTACCGGTCAGCGCAGCGACAAAAATAAAGGGTCCGACGAACAGGCCAATGTAAAAATGCACACGGCGCAGCAACGCCATAAAGGCCGCTTGCGCAGGCATTTTTTTACCCGCGCTGGAAGGCAGGTTTGCAGGTTGATTCATAAATCTGGTTTCCTGAATTTCAAATAACACGCTGTCAACAGCGATAAAAATCGCGGTTAACTTGAAAGAAATTATTCAGAGGCAGTTACAGAAAAACAGGCGGTGCGCGGGGTTGGGAATCCGTGAATATCAGCGAAGGAATAAGATGCGGTATGGCAGCGCACGGTGGAGCACGGCTGGAAACATCCAGCGACCACTGCATGGGCATAGCCTGCAAATCGAGCAGGGGTAAATGCACCAGCAACACACAATAACCGCACGCGGCATCGCTCATGTCGCCAGAAAGCATAGCTTTCACGGTATCCTGCGGCGCAGACTGACAGGCGGGCGTCTGGCAATGCTCCTCCGATGATACAGAATGCACTGACATATCCATGTCAGCCATTTCCCCGTCCGACATGTCCATCCCGGACATCATCATGCCGGGCATCATTCTATGCTGCGCACCCTCTGCCACCAGCGATTTAGACACCACGGGCGCAATAAACAACATCAGTATCGCCACCATCCCGAGCCAGGCCGGGAAGTGCAAATGTCGATGATGGATGTGTCGGAGTGAGAGCATTATGTCAACAAGGTGAAAATAAGAAGCGGCGAAATTGTACCTGAATTGTTGAGATATACACCCGAAATCATTCAGGTTCTATCACGGCCGCGGGCGAATAATTCCTCAGAAACCCGGCACGCCAACGCAGAGGCGGCCTGAAGGATGGCGGAGACAAAAAAGCCCGCTCGGAAGCAGGCTTTTATACAGACATTAACGGACAGTATTATTTGTCGTTTTTCAGCTTACGCATCACCAGCGTGGCGTTGGTGCCACCGAAACCGAAGCTGTTAGACATCACCGTCGTCAGTTCACGCTGCGTTGGCTGAGTGATGATATCCATGCCCTCGGCCTGCTCATCAAGGTTTTCGATGTTGATGCTTGGCGCGATGAAGCCGTATTCAGCCATCAGCAAGGTGTAGATCGCTTCCTGAACGCCTGCGGCACCCAGAGAGTGACCGGTCATGGCTTTGGTCGAAGACAGCGCCGGCGTTTTGTCACCGAACACTTCACGGATAGCGCCCAGTTCTTTAACGTCGCCGACCGGGGTAGAAGTCCCATGAACGTTAACGTAATCGATTGGAGTATCTACACCGTTCATTGCCATTTTCATGCAACGCACTGCGCCTTCGCCAGAAGGAGCCACCATATCTGCGCCGTCAGATGTTGCGCCGTAGCCAACGATTTCTGCATAGATATGCGCGCCACGCGCCAGAGCGTGTTCCAGCTCTTCGACAACAACCATACCGCCGCCACCTGCGATAACGAAACCGTCACGCGCTTTGTCGTAGGTACGGGATGCTTTGTCCGGCGTTTCGTTGTAGCTGGTGGACAGTGCGCCCATCGCGTCAAATTCACACGCCATTTCCCAGCACAGTTCTTCACCGCCACCGGCAAACACCACATCCTGTTTGCCCAGCTGAATCATTTCTACCGCGTTACCGATGCAGTGTGCAGAGGTGGCGCAGGCAGAACTGATGGAATAGTTAACGCCGCGAATTTTGAACGGTGTTGCGAGGCAGGCAGACACGCCGGAAGCCATCGCTTTGGTCACCATGTAAGGGCCTACGCCGCGCAGGCCTTTGGCACGCATACCGTCGGAGCCCGCGACCTGATTGCGCGGAGAACCGCCGCCGGAACCTGCGATCAGGCCGGTACGTTCGTTGGATACCATTTCAGGGGTCAGACCGGAGTCTTCAATCGCCTGTTGCATGGATAAGTAAGCGTAGATCGAGGCATCACTCATGAAACGCACAATCTTACGATCGATAAGGCCTGCGGTGTCTAATTTGACATCACCCCAGACGTGACTACGCATCCCGGCATCTTTCAGCTCTTGCGAGAAGGTGATCCCAGAGCGACCTTCCTGCAGAGATGCAAGAACTTCCTGCTTGTTGTTACCGATGCTCGAGATGATACCCAGGCCAGTAATCACTGCACGTTTCATTTAATACCTCTTGTACTATTCACCATTTGGGATTTCGTCACGCACTCTAGCGTACAGTTGTACGCCGAACAAGTCCGATCAGCAATTCCTTGTGTAAATCGTGGTAAATTTGCGCGGGTTCTAAGGCAGCGTTAAACTTCGGCATCGCCTTGAACTGAGAGAGTTTCACGTGAGCCACAACCCGATCACGCCCGCAGAATTAAGCTGGAACGAACAGGGTACACCTGTTTCCCGACATTTTGATGACGTCTATTTTTCCAATCAGAACGGCCTGCTGGAAACACGACATGTTTTTCTCAATGGCAATCATTTTCCGGCACGTTTTGCCGGTCACCCTCGCCCGCTGTGCATTATCGCCGAAACCGGTTTTGGCACCGGTCTGAACTTTATGTCGCTGTGGCAAGCCTTCGGGACATTCCGCGAAGCGCAGCCCGACGCTACGCTGCAACGTCTGCATTTCATCAGCTACGAGAAATTTCCGTTGTCCGCCCGTGATCTGGCGACAGCACACACACAATGGCCCGAGCTGGCCGCGTATTCGGCACAACTTTGCGAACAATGGCCAATGCCCTTTCCCGGCTGTCACCGCCTGCTGCTCGCAGACGGGCGTATCACGCTTGACCTGTGGTTCGGCGATGTCACTACCCTGCTTCCGGCATGTGACACCAGTATGAATCAACAGATCGACGCCTGGTTTCTCGACGGATTTGCCCCGTCCAAAAATCCGGACATGTGGACAGAGGATTTATTCCGTTCAATGGCGAAAATGACCCGACCGCAGGGTACATTCGCCACCTTCACCGTGGCGGGTTTTGTCCGCCGCGGATTGCAAAGCGCAGGTTTTGACATCAGTAAGGTACCGGGGTTCGGCGAAAAGCGACATATGTTAGCCGGTGTGCTGCCCGCAGGAATTGACGTACCTCATCCCGCACCGTGGTATGTGCGTCCGGCGGCGAAAAATGTCACTGAATTTGCCCTTCTCGGCGGCGGCGTCGCCAGTGCTGTGTTATCGCTGGCATTACTTCGACGTGGTTTTGCGGTCACGCTGTATTGCGCCGATGAAAAACCGGCACTCGGTGCTTCCGGCAACCGTCAGGGGGCGGTTTATCCGTTGCTCAACGGCCGCGGCGATACACTGGAGAACTTCTTTGCCCATGCTTTCACTTTCGCCCGCCGCCAGTATGCGCAACTTGAAAAGGCGGATGTGTCTTTCGATCACGGCTGGAGTGGCGTCACGCAACTCGGGTATGACGAAAAAAGTCAGGGCAAAATTGACGGCATCATTAACGGTGGCTGGCCGGGAGAACTGGCAACAGGATTGAGTGAAGAAGACGTGGAAGCACTATGCGGATTGCCGTGCGGCAGCGGCGGCGTAACTTATCCGCTCGGTGCCTGGCTGTGTCCGGCTGAACTGACCGCGTCCCTGATTTCGCTTGCCGAAACCCGGGGCTTAACCGTGCATTATCGCCAGCGCGCAACCGCATTAAATTATGATGCAGATTCACAGTGGGTGCTGACCTTTGCCGATGGCCATGTTGCCCGTCATCAGGGCGTTGTCCTGGCCAACGGCGCGGACATCACTGATTTCAGCCAGACCGAAAAACTGCCGGTTTACGCGGTCAGCGGTCAGGTTTCGCATATTCCGACCACACCTGTACTGAGCAAACTTAAACAGGTCTTGTGTTATGACGGTTATATGACCCCGGTCAGTCCGCAAAATCAGCATCATTGCATTGGCGCAAGCTATCACCGTGCGGATAAATGCACGGATTACCGTGAAGACGATCAGCAGGAAAATCGCCAGCGGCTGCTGAACTGCCTGCCGGAACAACCATGGCCACATGAGGTGGATGTCAGTCAGGGTGAGGCGAGGAACGGCGTGCGTTGTGCAACGCGGGATCATCTGCCGATGATCGGTTCGGTGTCCGATTACGACGCGTTGCTGGAAAGCTATAAAAAACTGGATCTGGATATTCAGCGCCATCGCCCGATTGCAGACGCGCCGGTGTATGAAAACCTGTTTCTGTTTGGCGCGCTCGGCTCCCGTGGCCTCAGCTCCGCCCCCCTGGGAGCAGAAATACTGGCTGCACAGATTGCCGGTGAACCATTGCCGCTCGACAGCGATACACTGGCGGCGCTGAATCCAAACCGGATGTGGGTCAGAAAACTGCTGAAAGGCCGCCCGGTCGAATCACATTAACCGGCCACTGAGGCAATAAAAAAGCGCAGCCGGTTAATCCGTCGCTGCGCTTTTTCACAAAATAGCGTCCCCTAAAACTGAGGCAGGGAAGCCTGATACAGATTTTCCCACATGCCCTGCACTAAAGCCTGATCGCGTGGTGACAACTCACCGGCTTTGATGGCTTTGTCCAGGCCATCCTGAACACGGATTTTCAGTGCTTCAGCAGTGTGTTCACCGTTTTCTTCCGCTTCTGCCACGGCGACCGTCAGATGGCCCCGCAGATAGCCACTGGCAAACAATTCGTCGTCACTGGCGCTTTCGACCATATCGTCGATCAGCGTTAAAATCCGCGTTTCAAATTCTGCGATCATTACTCTTCCTCTCGTAACAGGTATTCGGGGTCTTATTCGATCGGCTGCAACGCAGGGAAATCTGCAGGCGTCAATGGGGGCGTATTGTAAAACGATTGTAACGCTTTAATAAAGCGTGCCGGTCTTTCAGGAATACCCTGTTCCAGCATACGCAACACTTCTTCGCGTACTTTGTTCTGAAAACCCACGCGGTCAGGTTCGCAATCGCCGCTCAGGTTGTCACAACTGACGTTGAAACGAAAACCGGCTGCCACACAGAACAGCCATTCGTAAGATTGTGGTTTGATTTCCACTTTCTCGAATTCACTTTGCGTTTGCGCATCGCGGCCATCCGGGCAGTACCAGTAACCGAAATCCACCCGTTTGCGGCGCTCAGCGCCAGCCACACACCAGTGGGAAATTTCATGCATGCCGCTGGCATAATAACCGTGTGCAAACACAATCCGGTTAAAAGGGGTCTGCTCATCAGCAGGCAAATAGATCGGCTCGTCGTCGCCTTTGACCAGGCGAACGTTAAATTCCTCAAAGAAGCAGGAATCAAAAATGTCGATCAGTTGATGATAGTTATGTGTTGCAGTCGAATCTGACATAAAACGGTAAAACTCAGTAAGTGGGAAAGGCGACAATATACCCTTGTTTACACACCCGATTTCATGACCTCAGGCAAGCATTTTGCAGCGCCTGCCATTATAAATGCAGGCTTATCCATTGATGGATTTCAGCGCCATGATTGTCATAAATCAGCTTGCAGCTCATCACCACGGAAACAATGACCACCATCGGACGAATGATCTTCTGACCTTTGCTCAGCACCATCCGCGCGCCCAGACGTGCACCGATAAACTGCCCCGTCATCATCACAAATCCCAGCACCCACACCACTTTGCCGCCAAGTATGAAAAACAGCAGGCCGCCAAAGTTGGAGGTGAAATTCAGGACTTTTGCATGTGCCGTGGCTTTTGCCAGATTAAACCCGCATAACGTCACAAAAGCCAGCGCGTAAAAAGAACCGGCACCGGGACCGAAAAAGCCATCGTAGAACCCGACACAACCGCCGCCTACCAGCGCATACGGCAGTGCATTTAAGCGCCTTGCCCGGTCGCTTTCGCCCAGACGCGGCGTCAGCAAAAAATACAACCCAATGCAGATGATCAGCAGCGGTAAAACCTGACGTAACATATCAGCGCGCAGATGCTGGATAAGGATCGCGCCGATCACTGATCCCGTAAAGGTACAGGCAATATTCAGTTTTTGATCGTTGAGATTCACCACACCACGCCGTACAAAGTAAAGACTGGCGGAGAAGGATCCGCCTATCGATGACAACTTATTGGTCGCAATGGCCTGTGCCGGTGACACACCTGCCGCAAGCAGCGCCGGCAGGCTGATCAGCCCGCCACCACCGGCAATGGAATCAATGAAACCGGCAAACAGTGCAACGAAAAATAAAACAACCAAAACCCACGGGGCAACAATCAACCAGTCCATTTTTCTGTCAGCTCGCTATGCGTGGCGAAGAGTAAGTAAAACCTGTTAAAGAACGTGTTTATCCAGCAACGCCTGACAAGAAGGCGGCAACGGAGGGGGCTCTTTTTTCACCGGGTTTCCGCTGCCCGGCTTAGGTGGCAGGAACCAGCTTTGCAGCTCTGCGCCACAACCATCACCCGCAGGCGGTGGTGCCTGGTTCTCACATTCGAGGTTACCTACCGGGCAACGCAGACGAACGTGCATATGCGCGCGATGACCAAACCACGGACGTACCTTATGCAGCCATTCGCGATCCGTTCCTGCATCAAGACAGAGCTGTTGTTTGATAGCCGGATTGACGAAGATCCGCACCACATCTTTATCCTGTGCTGCCATTTTGATCAGCGTTTCGATCCGTGGCTGCCACTGAGAGGGCACAATGGATTTACCGTTGGCACTGACCAGATCGATAGGCTGCGGCCTGAGCAACATCTGTTCGCTCCAGCGCTGACGCGGCAGTTGCAGCCAGATATCCACATCCAGCCCGGACTGATGGCTGGCGTGACCACTGCTGAAGCGCCCGCCAGCCGGCATCGCCATATCACCGACCAGCAGGGTACCCAGTCCTTTTTGTTGAGCCTGCGTGCCCAGACGGGTGATAAATGCCAGTAAATCAGGCTGGCCGAAATAGCGGCGCTGGTCGGTACGCATCACCTGATAGGCCGGAGAGTTCAGCGGCAAGGGCTGTGCACCAACCTGACAACCGTTGGCATAACTGCCAATCGCTTCCGGCGTGCCGGAAATCGGCTGAGTAATTTTCTGCCACGGCGTTGCCGCCATCGCAGGTGCGCAAAGTGCAAGCGCCAGAAGACTGGCGCAAACAGCACGAAACGCCGGGAACGTGCGTAAAGGTTTCATCGGACAGATTACCAGCGTGGCACGGTGGAATGGACGTCGCCGTTCTGAGCACGCTGACGCAGTAAATGATCCATCAGTACGATCGCCATCATTGCTTCGGCAATCGGTACCGCACGGATACCGACGCACGGATCATGACGCCCTTTGGTGATCATCTCGACCTGCTCACCGTCGCGGTTAATCGTACGACCCGGTACGGTGATACTCGAGGTCGGTTTCAGCGCCAGATGGGCGATAACCGGCTGGCCGCTGCTGATGCCGCCGAGAATCCCACCCGCGTGGTTGCTTTCGAAACCGCCCGGCGTAATTTCGTCCCGGTTTTCACTGCCACGTTTGGCGACAACCGCAAAACCATCGCCGATTTCCACACCTTTCACGGCATTAATGCTCATCAGTGCATGCGCCAGATCCGCATCCAGACGATCAAACACAGGCTCACCCAGGCCGACAGGCACATGATCTGCCACCACAGTGATTTTGGCACCGATCGAATCACCTTCTTTTTTCAGCGCGCGCATCAGCTCATCCAGCGCTTCCAGCTTGCTTTCATCCGGGCAGAAGAACGGGTTAGTGTCCACCAGATCCCAGTCTTTCAGCTCGCAGGTGATATCACCCATTTGCGACATATAACCGCGTACTTTGACACCGAACTTCTCCAGCAGGTATTTCTTAGCCACCGCGCCAGCGGCCACACGCATCGCGGTCTCGCGGGCAGACGAACGGCCGCCGCCACGGTAATCGCGCACGCCATATTTTTGCTCGTAGGTATAATCGGCATGTCCCGGGCGGAACACATCTTTGATTGCGCTGTAATCCTGGGATCGCTGATCGGTGTTCTGGATAATCAGACCGATGCTGGTGCCGGTAGTGACGCCTTCAAACACACCTGAAAGAATTTTTACTTCATCAGCTTCACGGCGCTGTGTGGTGTAACGCGAAGTGCCCGGACGACGACGGTCGAGATCGTGTTGCAGATCAGCTTCGGTCAGGGCAATACCCGGCGGTACACCGTCAATAATACAGCCCAGTGCCACACCGTGGGATTCGCCAAAAGTGGTGACGCGGAAAAACTGCCCAATACTGTTCCCTGCCATCACGGCTCCTTAACCATTATGTTGATGGATGCTCAATGACCGGCGCAATGCCGGTCATTATTGTCAAAGTGAATTAGTCTTTGTATGCGCGGAATTCTTCGGCGCAATCGAGAAGTTGCTGTTTGGTCAGCATAAAGACGCCGTCACCACCGTTTTCAAACTCCAGCCAGGTGAACGGGATCTCAGGATACTGATCCATCAGATGTACCATGCTGTTGCCCACTTCGCAGATCAGCACGCCGTTATCGGTCAGGTAATCGGGTGCACAGGCCAAAATGCGACGGGTCAGTTTCAGACCGTCGCTGCCGGAAGCCAGCCCCAGAACCGGCTCGTGGCGGTATTCCTGCGGCAGATCAGACATGTCTTCTTCGTCCACGTACGGCGGATTGGTGACAATCAGGTCATATTGCAAGGCTGGCAATTCACGGAACAGGTCGGAGCGGATGGGCGTGACCCAGTTCTCAATGCCGTGTGTGTCGATATTGCGCTCAGCCACCGCCAGCGCATCGGCAGAAATGTCGACAGCGTCAACTTCGGTTTCAGGGAACGCATAAGCACAGGCAATAGCAATGCAGCCGCTGCCGGTACACATATCAAGAATGTGCTGTGGCTGTTCGTTCAGAATGCCGGAGAAACGGTTGCTGATCAGCTCGCCAATAGGCGAACGTGGCACCAGTACGCGTTCATCGACATAGAATTCCATGTCGCAGAACCAGGCTTTGTTGGTCAGATAGGCCACCGGCACCCGCTCGTTGACGCGGCGGATCACACGCTCAACAATGCGGTGGCGCTCGCTGGATGTCAGGCGTGCGGTGTGCATATCTTCAGGGATGTCCAGCGGTAAAAACACGCTTGGCAGAACCAGTTGCACGGCTTCGTCCCACGGGTTATCGGTGCCGTGACCGTAATAGACATTGGCCGCGTTCAGGCGGCTGACGGTCCAGCGCAGCATATCCTGAATGGTATGCAGCTCACTGACAGCTTCGTCGACGAAAATTTTGTCCAATTTTATTCTCCAGGCAGTGCACGGGTTTTTAACAGACGTTTAACCCATTATTTGCCGCATAGTTTGCCACGAAGCCCGCCACAAATCAGCAGCTAGTCAACGCACTTGCGCGATGTCCCGAAGAATTTAACCCTGAGTTTTCTTTAAACCGCAGGGTGACGGAAGGTACACTGTCTGTATTGAGCGATAATGACGATAAAAAGATGAAGAAAAAACACCTGCTCAGCCCCGAGGAAGCGGCGTTATTCCGCGAGGCTGTTCCGGGCATCAAGCGCCTGAAAAACGATACGATTACTCACCGCCCGCCGCGAAAAAAGCTGGTCACCCTGTCGCCTAAAAAGCTGATTCAGGAGCAGGTGGACGCGAGCTATTACTTTTCTGATGAATTCCAGCCAATGTTGCAGGAAGAAGGCCCGGTTCGCCATATCCGGCCAGATGTCAGTCATTTTGAATTGAAAAAATTGCGTCGCGGCGATTATTCGCCCGAGCTGTTTCTGGATTTACACGGTTTAACGCAGAGAGAAGCCAAACAGGAACTGGGCGCGCTGATCGCAGCCTGCCGCCGTGAACATGTACATTGCGCCTGTGTGATGCACGGTCACGGCAAACATATCCTCAAGCAACAAACCCCGTTGTGGCTGGCACAGCATCCGGACGTCGAGGCTTTCCATCAGGCTCCTAAAGAACTGGGTGGCAGCGCCGCTTTGCTGGTACTGGTGGAGCTGGACGATAAAATCAGCTGACTTCCTCCCCACCTTCATAAACGAGAAAGGCACAGCCGGAGCTGTGCCTTTCTTTTGTCTGGCGCTGTTCACCGAAGCCTTACTCTAAATAATTCGAGTTGCAGCAAGGCGGCAAGAAAAATTATCCCGATAAGCTTACTCAGGTAAGTGATTCGGGTAATTTATCGCAGCCAATGCATCTGCGGCTCGAAGTATGATGAGTAAACGGGATTAGACCTTAGCCATCACCTGGCATGGGCTGAATTGCCAGTCAAAGGTACCTTGCCCGGTTTCGCCGTTCAGTTCAACACTTGCCATCGCGGAAGTGGCGAACATTGGCGGGCAAACGCCCGGACACAGTTCTGCTACCAGATAACCGACCAGCGGCAGATGCGACACCACCAGTACCGCGTTGACGCCGGTCAGTGCCAGATGCTGCAGTTCACTGGCGACCAGAGCAGGATCTCCGCCCGGTGTCAGTTCCTTGAGAATATCAATCTCAACATTTCCGGGCAGCGCCAGACACTGGCGCACTTTTTCGAGCGTCTGCTGCGCACGCAGGTACGGGCTGACCAGAATGCGGTCAATTTTGATGCCACGGCCATTCAGCCAGGCAGCCATATGTACTGATTCGTCACATCCGCATTCGCTTAACGGGCGAACTGAGTCGCTGGCAGCTTCGAGAACCGCATCACCGTGACGCATAATTACAACTTGCATATTGCACCGCTTTTGTTAACAAAAATAGCGCTATACAGAAACGCCTTGCGTGCTGTATTACCCATTGCCCAGCATTTCAATCACTGTCAGATTGAAGTTTTTCATTACAAGATAGCTGTCAGGCATTACATCCACTTAACACGCTGTGCCCACATGCCCTGCATGATGAGCATCAGCGGTCGGGCATTTTGCCTGAAACTTCACGTAAATAAAACGCTGTTTTTTACACCAACCCTTACCGCTTGTAAACCATTCAGGCGATTATTTAACCACTCAGGTTGTAGATCAATCGTTTGGGATTGTTTCTGTACAAAGTTATTCTCACCATAAAAATGATCCCCGGCATGTACCTGGCTTTAAGCAGGATCTGTTCCAGATTCTCGCGAAACTCAGCAATAAGCAGTGATCACAATCACACTTCACTGACCTTTTCGCCCGCCCTGTTACCTGAACAGAACCGTTCACCCTGCTGCGCCCGTCGTATTAACCCTTCGCATGGCGTGAAATGCTCGCCGTACTGCTGCGCCAGTTGCTCCAGTATTTTCACCACAGTGGCGCTGCCAAGCTGGTCTATGTAACGGAACGGTCCCCCCCGGAAGGGCGGAAAACCTATTCCGAACACAGCGCCAAGATCACCATCACGCGCACTGCGGATGACTTTTTCGTCCAGACAACGCACCGCTTCGTTGAGCATCAGCATCACGCAGCGTTGTGCAATCCCATCTTCTGACTGCTGCGCTTTTGGCGTGACATTCAGCAGACGATAAATCGCCGGGTCGACCTGTTTTCTCTTCGCCGTCCGCCCTTTCTGCCCGTAAAGGTAGAAACCTTTGCCATTTTTACGGCCTTTACGGTCATCTTTAAGCACCGCATCAAAACCGGCAGGAGCGGCAAAACGCTCACCAAAAGCGTCCACCAGTATCGGACCTATTTTCGTGCCGACATCAATACCGACCTCATCCAGCAGCTGGATCGGGCCGACCGGGAAACCAAAATTCACCAGCGCTTTATCAATATGATCGACCGGTTCACCGCCCAGTAAGCAACGCGCAGCTTCATTGATGTAAGGCGCAAGAATACGATTTACATAGAATCCGGCGCTGTCACCTACCACAATGGCCGTTTTCCCCTGTTTCCTGGCAAGCGAAACCGTGGTTGAAATAGTCTGTGCACTGGTGCCCGCATGCGGGATGACTTCAACCAATGGCATTTTATCGACCGGGCTGAAATAATGCAGCCCGATCACCTGTTCCGGCCGGTCAGCCCGCTCTGCAATCTTCTGAATGGGCAAAGAAGAGGTGTTTGATGCAAAAATCGTGTGCGGTGCGGCGTTTTGCTCTATTTCCGCCACCATCGCCTGTTTGAGCGATAAATCCTCAAATACCGCTTCCACCACAATATCAGCCTGCGCAAAACCGCTGTAACTGGTAGTACCGGAAATCAGCAGCATCTGACGTTGCTGTTCGCTGCGGGTCAGCCTCCGGCTGCGCAGCTTTTTCTCCAGCAAATCCCAGCTGTATTTCAGCGCATGGCGGATACCGTCGTGATTAATGTCTTTAATACGTACAGGCAGTCCGGCTTTGGTGGCAGTCACATAAGCGATACCTCCCCCCATCAGGCCACCACCGAGAATGCCCACACGGCGCACCGGCAAAGGTTCTGCATCACCGCCCTTTTCTTTTTTCAGCGCGGTGGAGGCGAAAAACAGGCCGCGTAATGCCGCCGATTCTGATGTCATCACCAGTTCGCCAAAAGCTTTGGCTTCGGCCTGGTAGCCGTTACCGCTGCCTTGGTCCAGCCCGGTTTTTACCACATCGATGATTTTTGTGGTGGCCGGATAATTGCCGTGTGTTTTCGCCCATGTCTGTTTACGCACAAAATGGAACAGCAAACTTTTGCCCACCGGCCCACCGGCCAGACGCGCCTGCCACGGCAATGGCGGACGTGATTTACGCCCTTTCGCCACACGTTCCAGCGCCGTTTGCAGCAAAATAGAATAGGGCACTGCGTCATCCACCAGCCCCATTTTCAGCGCCTGTTTCGCGCGAATACTGCGACCGGTCAGCATCATATCCAGCGCTTTCGGCGCACCGATAAGCCGCGGAAGCCGCTGCGTACCGCCGGACCCCGGCAGTAAACCCAGCTGTACTTCCGGCAGGCCGAGCTGAGTTTTTTCATCCAGCGAACACACACGGGCATGGCACGCCAGCGCCAGTTCCAGACCACCGCCGAGACAGGCACCATGAATAGCGGCCACCACCGGCACAGAAAACGAGGCGATTTGAGCCATCACCGTCTGGCCTTTTTGCGCCAGTTCACTGGCCTGGACGGCTGTCTGACAGCCCGAAATCATGGTGATATCCGCACCGGCAATGAATGAATCTGTTTTGCCCGAAATGAGCACCAGACCTTTCAGACCGGGATACTGCTGTGCTTTGTGCAAAATAGCGCTGATTTGCTGAGCAAATTCAGCCTTTAAGGTATTCACTTTTTCGCCGGGAACATCGATGGTGATAATCCCCACATGTTCCGTGGTAAATATCAGTGAAAAAGCAGAGACCGGTTCGGTTGCTTGAGTGTCTGCCGGATTCAGGTTTTCCATAGGTTCTCTCATTGCGCGGCCTCCAGGATCATTGCTGCGCCTAAGCCGCCGGCGGCACAGGCAGTGGTCAGCCCATATTTCCCGCCACGACGACGTAAT
Organism: Rahnella perminowiae; assembly: GCF_019049695.1. Classification (NCBI taxonomy): domain Bacteria; kingdom Pseudomonadati; phylum Pseudomonadota; class Gammaproteobacteria; order Enterobacterales; family Yersiniaceae; genus Rahnella; species Rahnella perminowiae. Next base: position 14,419 of record NZ_JAFMOT010000176.1, on the reverse strand, counting down.
TCATGCAGCGTCTGGGTAATCATTCGTGCGCCGGTTGCCGCAAAAGGATGCCCGTAGGCCAGTGAACCGCCCAGAACATTGAATTTATCCCAGTCTATTTCGCCTACAGCCTGACTACGGCCAAGTTTTTCACGGGCGAACTCATCACTGGCTAACATTTTGATATTCGCCAGCGTCTGTGCAGCAAACGCTTCATGCATATCGATCAGATCCAAATCGTCCAGCGTCAGCCCTGCGCGATCCAGCGCCAGCGGCGTGGCGTAGGCAGGCCCGAGAAGCATGTCTTCCCAGACGCCGATAGCGGCAAACGCAAAACTTTTCAGATAGCCGAGAGGTTCAAGGCCCAGTTCACGTGCGCGGGATTCGCTCATTATTAATACCGCCGCGGCACCATCCGTCAGCGGCGTGCTGGTGGCGGCGGTGACGGTACCGTGTTTACGGTCGAAAGCCGGGCGCAATTTGGCATACTGACTGATTTCAGAATTCAGGCGGATGTTGTTATCTTTTTGCAGCACTTCACGGTAAGGCGGAACCTGTGCAGCCATGACCTGCGAGGTTAAATACCCCTGCTCCCATGCCTGCGCGGCCAGCGTATGAGAACGGTGCGCCAGCTCATCCTGCTGCACGCGGCTGATGTTATGGCTTTTCGCCATCTGCTCTGCGGTATCGCCCATGCGCAGACCGGTAGAATATTCAGCCACAGCAGGCGGCACCGGCAGCAAATCGCGCAGTTTGAGTTTGCTGAAAATGGAGAGACGCTGCGACAGCGTACGTGCTTTATTAACATCCACCAGGGCGCGGGCCAGTCGTTTGCTGACACCTATCGGCAATACCGAAGAAGAATCCGCTCCGCCCGCGATCCCGACCTGCACCATCCCGCTCATGATGCTTTCGGCCACGTTAGCAACCGCCTGAAAACTGGTGGCACAGGCACGCGAGACGCTATAGGCATCGGTCGATACATCCATGCCGGTACCGAGCACAATTTCGCGGGCGATATTCGGCGCTTCCGGCATCTGGACCACCTGACCGAAAACCAGCTGGTCGATGTCCTTCGGGTCAATCCCACTTTTTGCCAGCAGCTCACTGACCACCATTTTACCGAGATCGACAGCAGGAATGCCGTGATAGGCGGTGGCCTGTTTAGCAAACGGCGTACGTAAGCCGTCGACAATCGCAATGCGATCGCCCTCACGCGTCACCAGTGGAACGACTTTATTCATACAAGCTCCTGAGAAAAATAGGGTCTTAAGAGGTCAGACCTGATAACTCAGTTTTAACTATGTATTTACATTTGGCAAAGCGAAAGGGAGTGAAGTGCGAGCAACAGCAAATTTTTCTGAAATAAGAATGAGAAGAAAGGCGGCAGGCAGAAATAGCAGACAAAGAAATACCGCTTATTTAAGCGGTATTACAACTTAGAACTTCCTCTCAATAATTTGAATCGCAGGATGAGTCACGCGGCAATCGATGTCATTCCGATGAACTGATATACATCAGTAATTCGGTTACGGAGTGCAGCCAACGCATCTGCGGCTCAAAGTATGACGGGGATTATCTCAAGCCTAACTGGAAGATCATCGTTTCAGCCTGGCAGCTAAATGTGAAATCGATATTCAGTTCGACGCCGCCATCCACTTTTTCGATACGGCTGTTGATTTCACATGGCTCAGATTCAACGCCGCGTGCGCGTTCGGTCAGGGCTTGCAGGGTTTCGTTCGCCTGAGCTTCGGTTTCGAAAACACGGCTGTAAGAAGCGGTACAATCCGTATTGTCCATGATGGTTCCGACATCGACACAGCAGCAGGCTGCGGTTTCTTCCGCACCACATTTGTTGATGGAATGCAGAGGTTGGGTGGATTTAGAGGACATGGTTACGTCAGACATAATTTTCTCCCCGGCATCAGCGGCAACGTCCACCGTCTGGCCTGATTGCGAATAAGGTTTTATTTCCAGCCTGTATTTTACGCCACCGTTCTGACAACACACTAGTGCTTACTTATTATGTGCCTTTCAGGTGATCCAGATCACGTATATGTAAGTAATCGTTTATAACTTCGTCACTGTTCTCACTTTAACGTTTCTTAATTGAACTTTTATTGTTTGTTTTTTGTTAAGTGGATCCAATTTCTTGCATCAAATAAGAAATATCTATGAAACATTATTGCAACTACACCACAGGTCAGACCTATACTTCGCTCACTGGTCTGATTTGTCAGACTGATAACGGACCCTACAATCCCGCGCTCATTGTTACTTGATGTAACATTGTTTGATAAAAAACATAAAATTGAGGTTTTGGTCATGAACCAGAAAAACCTGTTTAAAAGATCTGCTCTGGCAGCTGCAGTGGCAATTGTTTCCTCCAACGTTTATGCAGCAGGTTTTCAGTTAAATGAATATACCGCTGCGGGGTTAGGCCGCTCTTTCTCGGGTGAAGGTGCCATCGCTGATACTGCCGCATCCGGCAGCCGTAACCCGGCAACCATGACCATGTTTGATCGTCCCTCTTTCTCAGCGGGTGCGATTTATGTCGACCCGGATGTCAAAGTAACAGGCAACTCGCCGGTTACAGGCAGGAGCACTGATGCGGATAACATTGCGCCGAATCAGTGGGTGCCTAATATCCACTTTATTATGCCACTCAATGATCAATGGGCGGTCGGTGCATCGGCTACGTCAAACTACGGTCTGGCGACTGAGTTCAGCGATAATTATCCGGCTGGCCCGATCGGCGGTGAAACTGACCTTACCACCGTTAACACTAACTTAAGTGTTGCTTACCGTTTGAACCAGCATTTCAGCTTCGGCCTGGGCTTCGATGCCGTTTACGCGAAAGCGAAAATTCGCCGTACTGCCGGTGAACTGGTGCCGATTCAAACCGGCGGTCTGCTGCCTGCGGATACGGAAGCCGCCAAGCTGAAAGGCAATGAGTGGGGTTACGGCTGGAACGCCGGTATCCTGTATGAAGTGGATGATAATAACCGCTACGGCTTCACCTACCGTTCTGAAGTGAAAATTGACTTCGACGGCGAATACCGTAACGGCATTCCGAAAGCGTTAGGCGGAACGGGTGGCCAGACCGTGCCGGGATCCCTGACCCTGAACTTGCCTGAAATGTGGGAATTGTCCGGTTATAACCGCGTGGCACCAAAATGGGCGATTCACTACAGCCTGGCTTACACCAGCTGGAGCCAGTTCCAGGAGCTGAAAGCGACCGGTTCTAACGGCCAGACGCTGTTCCAGAAAGACGAAGGTTATCATGATGCTTACCGCATCGCGTTGGGTACCACCTATTACTACGACGATAACTGGACGTTCCGTACCGGTATCGCCTTCGATGACAGCCCGGTTCCGGCAGATAACCGCACCATTTCTATTCCGGATCAGGACCGCTTCTGGGTTTCCGCCGGTACGACTTACGCCTTCAATAAAGACGCGTCTGTGGATGTGGGTGTCTCCTATATGCATGGTCAGACCGTGAATATCAGTGAGAAAGTCGCTAACGGTGTACCGAATTACGAATACCAGGCCAAAGGGACCGCCATGCTGTACGGCGCGAACTTTAACTACAGCTTCTGATGAACTGAGTGATACGCCTGATATGAAAAAAGCGCCGGAAGGCGCTTTTTTTGTGTGTCCGGAACGGTTATTCCGAGTCGATATCTTTCAGGTCGCCCTGAATCAGTGCCGCGTTCGGATTTTCCTGTGGCGTCAGCTGACCGCCTCTTGCCAGGAAATCATGACGCTGGAAGTAAGCCTCACGTATAAACAGATACGGATCCGAAGAGTTACGGATCAGGCCATCAGAATCGAGCAGTTCCGCACGGGTTTCCACCCCTTCCAGTACCCATTTACCGGCTGACATCCAGAAGGTCAGATAGCTGAGCATCGGATACAAATCATCAACCAGGTCGCCACCTTCGTCACGGACGGTCGCGCTGCCGTAACCTGGCAGAACCACATACGGACCGTAGCCGACGCCGTAATGACCCAGTGTGCTGCCGAAGCCCTGCGCCTCTTCACGCGCCAGTTTCGGGTTCGCCATTCCGGCAACATCGATCAGACCGCCCATCCCTAAAATCGTGTTCAGGAAGAAGCGGTTGAAGTGGATCGCCGCACGGTACGGATCACCTTTCAGCAGGGAGTTAACCATGCTGGCCGGTTCATCCAGATTGCTCAGGAAGTTACTGGTGCCGTTACGCGCCGGTTGTGGCACATAATCACGCCAGGCTACCGCCACAGGCCGCACCAGGTACGGATCCATATAGTTATAGTTGAAATCGAACATCACCCGGTTGAAACCTTCGAGCGGATCAGAACGTCCCTGCTGTTCGCTGTCCGATGATCCGGACGTGCCGGCACAACCGACCAGTAAAACTGTTGCAAACGCCAGCCCAGTCAGGCGTAAGTTCATGGATATCTCCCTGTTTTTGATCGTCGGTTCCTTATTATGGAACCTGCTGATTAATGTCGATGCTGACCTGGCCTTTACCGGCAAAATCGGTCAGCGGGCTGTCGCCGTACCAGTCACCTGAGGCTGGCGTTGCCAGACCATTTTGTGAAATACGAACGCGTACTTTTAATTGATGCAGCGAAGAAAGCAAGCGTTCCGGCATCATTGCGTTGCTGTCATCGACGGTGGCCGTCAGCGGGAAGCGGCTGAGCGGCAGTTTTTTCACCGCAACCGGCACCGGACTGCTGCCGTCAGTCACTGAAATAAAGACCGTGCCATTTTGCGAAAGTTTCTGCTGAGCCTCAGCAGAAAGCGTGACATTTACCGTCAGTTTAACCTGATCCAGACCGGCTTTCTGTTTTGCCTGCGCAATGCTGGCGTTAACCATCTCCAGGCGTTTGTCACCGGCAGGCAGGATTTTCTGCATAACTTCCCACGCACCAATGGCTTGCGGATAATGCCCCTGTTCATATTCATTATAGGCCAGCAGACTTAACACACGCAGATCACCCTGAGACTTTTCCAGCATACTGCGTAAAAGATTTCCGCCGGTAAGGTTATCCTGCGGATCAGACGAACGGGTTAATACTTCGGCATAACCGAGTTTGACTGACATATCGTCTGGTGCAAGCTGATAGGCATGGGCGTAGGCCTGTGTGGCAGTAGCGGCATTATTGAGCGCCATTCCGACACGGCCAAGCATCACCCAGTCCCGGATATTATCCGGATTTGCCTGCAAATCAGTACGCAATCCGAGCCCTAAATCCTGTACATCCATGGCGGTCAGTGGCACACCGTTATCATCGGCAATCCGCTGACGCAAATCGGGCATACGCTGCATCACCTGATTCCATGCACTGACCTGCCCCAGACCACCGGCATACAGATACACACCCAACGTGATGATCACCAGCAAGATGCCGCCCGGCACCAGCGTCCAGCGTCCAATCGGCTGCATGGCGACGGGCATCTGCCCGGCGGGAATATCCGTCAGTAAGTTTTCCTGTAATTCCTGAATATGCGCCGGGCGCTCGTCGACCACGCCCTGCGCTTCGTCTTCTTCCAGTTCACTCAGGCGATGATGGTAAAATGCTTTGTTCAGCGCATCGCGGGAAGTCTGTTCTGCGCGGTCGCCACGGATAACCGGCACGATAAACAGCGCCAGTGCGATAACCAGCATCACCACAATGCACAGCCAAAAAATGCTCATGATCCTTTCCCGTCACTGTCTTTAAGTAACTGCGCCAGGCGCTGTCTCTCTTGTTCTGACATAGATATGGTTGTGTGTTCAGTGCGCGCAATACCACGGCGGGAACGCATAAAAATCATGCCTGCGCCAATAACGATGACCAGCACTGGCCCGAGCCACAAAATAAAGGTAGAGGGCGTGACCGGCGGTTCGTAAGTGACGAAATTGCCGTAACGCGCCACCATATACGCGACGATTTGCTGTTTGTTCTGCCCTTCGTTCAGTAACTGAAATACCTTGGTGCGCATATCGGCGGCGATAATCGAATCCGAAGCGGCAATATTAGTGTTCTGACATTTCGGGCAACGCAGCTGTGCCGTTATTTCGCGGTAAGCCTGTTCCTGCTCCGGCGATTTGAACTGATACGTGTCGATGGCAGCGAACGCGCTGACACTCAGCAGCATGCCCAGCAGCAACGCGGGCAGCGATGAAATCAGTTTCATGGGTGACCTCCGTATTTTTTGTACAGCGGCAACACCTCGGTCTGCCAGACCTTTTCGTTCAAGTCACCGGCGTGGCGATAGCGGATAATGCCCTGCCCGTCGATCAGGAAAGTTTCCGGCGCACCATATACGCCCAGATCCAACCCCAGCATGCCGTCGCCGTCATACAGGCTGAGCATGTAAGGATTGCCCAGCGTATTGAGCCAGTTTACCGCTTTCTGCCGGTCATCTTTATAATTGAGTCCGACCACACGTACACCTTTTGCTGCCAGCGAATTCAGATATTGATGCTCAGCCCGGCAGGTCGGACACCACGTTGCCCAGACGTTAAGCAGCATCGGTTTACCGTCACGCAGCACCGACTGATCGTAGGTTTTTCCCGCCTGCGCCAGTGATTCCAGTTTGAATACCGGCACCGGTTTGCCGATCAGAGCCGATTCCAGCAGCGTCGGATCATCACCGTTTGCATTGCGGGTCAGTTGCACCAGAAAAGCCGCAGCCAGTGCCAGAAACAGGATCAACGGAATAAAGAGAAGTTTCCGGTTCATGCTTCTTCCGCCTCCGCCAGACCCTGCTTCCTGAGTTTTTTACTCATGCGATAACGCGGGTCAAGAATACACAACACCCCACCGGCCGCCATAAACAGGCCGCCCAGCCAGATCCAGCGGACAAAAGGTTTGTAGTACAGCCGTACCGCCCACGAACCGTCGTCCAGTTCTTCGCCGAGCGCCGCATACAGGTCGCGCGCCAGATTGCCGTCGATCGCCGCCTCAGTCATCATACTGCGTGCCACGCTGTAGAAGCGTTTTTCCGCATGCAGCGTAGTGATTTTTTTGCCGTTCTGCGTGACATCAATGTTCGCCTCACCGCCGGTATAGTTCGGTCCGGTGATGTCACGGACATCGCGGAAAATAAAGTGATAATCATGAATATCCACGGTATCACCGGACTTCATGCGCACATCACGTTCAACGCTGTAATTCTGGCTGAAGGCGATGCCGATCACCGTCACCGCGACCCCGAGGTGCCCAAGCACCATCCCCCAGTGGCTGCGGGAAAGTTTGGTCAGACCGCGCCAGAACGAGTGACGGTGCGTGGCACGCTCGTGCAGTTCCATCAGCGTCAGCACAATGACCCACACCGACATCAGCATACCCACTACGGTCATGCCGACGATTTTATCCTGCAACAGCCACGGCAGAAGAATTGACAGCACCAGCGTCACCACCAGCGCCACGCCCAGACGACGCCACAGTTTGCTCGGCTCATCGCGACGCCAGCGCACCAGCGGGCCAATACCTAACAGCAGCGCCAGCGGTGCCATCAGCCAGGTAAACATGGTGTTGAAGAAGGGTTCGCCGATAGAAATACTGCCCAGCCCAAGCTGTTTGTGGATAAGCGGCAGCAGCGTACCGAGCAGCACCACCAGCATCGCCGCCACCAGCAGAACGTTATTGCCGAGCAAATAACTCTCCCGGGAATGCAGTTCGTGACGGCCCGGCGCGCGCACCGAATTCCCTTTGAAAGCGTACAGCAGCAGCGAGCCACCGATCACAATCACTAAGTAAGCCAGGATAAACATGCCGCGTGCCGGATCAGAGGCAAACGAGTGAACCGAGACCAACACACCGGAGCGCACCAGGAATGTGCCCAGCAGACACAGCGAGAAGGCGGTGATGGCCAGCAGCACCGTCCAGGCTTTGAAGGTCCCGCGCTTTTCGGTAACGGCGAGCGAGTGGATCAGCGCCGTACCGGCCAGCCACGGCATAAAGGAAGCATTTTCAACCGGGTCCCAGAACCACCAGCCGCCCCAGCCTAATTCGTAATACGCCCATGCCGAACCGAGCACAATACCGATGGTCAGAAATACCCACGCGGCTTGTGTCCACGGCCGCGACCAGCGTGCCCAGGCGGTATCCAGACGCCCCGCCATCAGCGACGCTATCGCGAAAGCAAACGCCACGGAGAAACCGACATACCCCATGTACAGCAATGGCGGATGGAAAATCAGCCCGATATCCTGCAGCACCGGATTCAGGTCGCTGCCGTCGACAGGGAAATTCGGCAGCGAGCGGATGAACGGGTTGGACGTCAGCAGAATAAACAGCAGGAACCCGCCGGTGATCATCCCCATCACCGCCAGCACGCGCGCCACCGCATCCTGCGGCATCCGGCGGCTGAACAACGCCACGGCAAGCGTCCAGCAACTGAGTAATAACACCCACAGCAGCAGCGACCCTTCGTGCGCCCCCCAGGTAGCTGCCACGCGGTAATACACCGGCAGGCGGGTATTGGAATTATTGGCAACATAGGCGACGGTGAAATCGTTCACCACAAACGCATGCACCAGAATAATAAAGGCCAGCACAATGCAGGCGAACATGCCGTAAGACAACGGACGCGCCATCGCCATCATCCGGCTGTCCTGACGGGCCGCGCCCCACTGCGGATAAATACTCAGTAACACCGCCAGACCTAATGCCAGACAGAGTGCAAATGTTCCCAGTTCCGGCATCATGAACGGTCGTTTCCTGTATTGTTACCCACGTAGGCCGAAGCAGGCCCTTTGTGATTTTCTTTCATGGCGTCGGCAACTTCCGGCGGCACATATTTTTCATCGTGTTTCGCCAGCACCTGGATAGCATTCACCACATTCCCCGGTTCCATCACGCCCTGCGCCACCACACCCTGCCCTTCACGGAACAGGTCGGGAAGGATGCCGTTATAGGTCACAGCAATCGCTCCCCGTGCGTCATAAATTTTAAAGCTAACCTGCAAACTTTTCGGGTCACGCTTCACTGAGCCGGGCATCACCATACCGCCGATACGCAGGCGCTGGCCCACCGTCGGCATCTCGTGATCTTCGCCTTTGCCCTGCAAGATTTCACTGGGTGTATAAAACAAATCAATGTTGGAGCGAAGCGCATACATCACCAGTGAAATGCTCAGACCAAGGCCAATCAGCACCACCAGCGCCAGCGACAGCCGCTTTTTACGACGTGGATTCACAATAACTTCTCCCCGGAAGCGTCCGGTTCCAGCGGTGACGTCTGTGCGACTGGCTGTTTTTTAGACTGGGACTGACTGATGCGTTTTTCGCGCGCCTGGCGTCGACGGACTTCGCCGAGGATTTGCCGGTGCTGAATAAAGGTATGCGCCACCAGCACAATCAGCGAGAGCAGCGTCGCGGCGACCGACAGCCAGACATAAAAGGCATAGCCGCCCATCGCAAAAAAATCATGCCAGCTTGAGAATGCAGGGCTCATCCGCGACGCTCCTTATTCACCAGGCCAGCGACCCACGGACGCAGACGTTCCTGAACCAGAATCAGGTTACGTAAACGCATCAACGTCAGGGTAATAAAGAAGAACAGATAACCGAAAATCGCCCAGCGCAGCGGATAACGCATACTCGGGTCGATGGTTTGCTGCATGTCGGTGGACCCCTGATGCAGCGTGTTCCACCACTCTACGGAGTAATGAATAATGGGAATGTTCACCACGCCGACCAGGACCAGAATACCGGCGGCACGCCCGGCCAGACGACGGTCGTCAAAGGCGTTATACAGCGCAATGACACCCAGATACAGGAACAGCAACACCAGTTCGGAGGTCAGGCGCGCATCCCACACCCACCATGTGCCCCACATCGGTTTGCCCCATGCCGAGCCGGTCACCAGGGCAATAAACGTGAATACAGCCCCGACCGGCGCCATTGCCGCCACCGCCAGGTCGGACATTTTCATCTGCCACACCAGGCCGATAAACGCCGCGATCGCCATCCCGCTGTAAATCCCCATTGACCAGATAGCCGCCGGGACATGGATATACATAATCCGGTAACTGTTACCTTGCTGGTAATCCGGTGGTGCATAGCCAAAACCCCATACCCAGCCAATCAGCAGGCAGGCAAGACCTAAAATCCCAAGCCAGGGGATGAACCGCCCGCAGACGTGGTAAAGCCGTTCAGGCCTTGCGAGTTGATGTAACCATTTCCACATTGTTATCGTTGCTCACTCTAAAATGTCACTGTGTGATATGCCGTGGAACCTCGGTGGGCTCTTGCGCGGTCGGTTATAAATCATCCGCACTTATTATTGGCCTCTCTATTGTTCACTATAGAGAAGTGTGATGTTAGTCAAAGGTTGCGTTTTTTCTTCTCTATTGTAACGACACGTAAAATAATGCTGTGCTATCGCCTTTTACCGGCAAAAAGTGTCAGTGGATACTTACTCTCAAAGCGGCAGCTGTCGCAAAAGGCGCTAATGTGGCACTGCCTGCCAGCATCGCACCGAGAATGGCCAGATAACCGCCGACGGGCATCGCCATTGATGCGGCATCAATCGCGCCGGTGGCGAAAATCAGCACCGGAATATACAGCGGCAATACCAGCAGGCTAAGCAGAACACCGCCTTTGCGCAGCCCGACGGTCAGCGCCACACCAATCGCGCCAATAAAGCTCAGCGTCGGCGTGCCCAGTAAAATCGTCAGCGCAACGGCTTGCCAGGTTTCAAAATCCAGTGAGAGCAGCAGCGCAATCAGCGGCGAGAGGATCAGTAACGGCAATCCTGTTACCACCCAGTGAGCACATACTTTCCCCAGAACCGTGAGTGCCAGCGGCGAAGGCAACAAAAGAAGCTGTTCGAGCGTGCCGTCCAGGTAGTCATCGCGGAACAATCGCTCCAGCGCCAGCAGGGAGGACAACAACGCGGCGACCCAGACAATGCCGGGTGCAATACGCGCCAGCAGTTTAGGCTCAGGGCCGATCCCTAACGGGAACAGCGTAATCACAATCAGGAAAAACCACAGCGGGTTAATAATTTCAGCGCTTTTGCGAAAGGCAATTTTCAGCTCGCGGCGCAGGACTTTCGTAAACATTCCTTTTGTATCCCCTTCGCGTCACACCGGCTCAGCACTGGTCAGACGAAGTTTCCGCACGTGGCGGTTAACACCCTGTAAATCCTGGTGCGTTGTCAGCAACACCATCCCGCCCTGCTGCGCATGCTGTTCAAACAGCGTAATCAGGGTAGCAACGCCTTGTTTATCAATGGCGGTCAGCGGCTCATCGAGGATCCATAACGGCGCATCACTCAGCCACAGACGCGCCAGTGCGACGCGGCGTTGCTGTCCGGCGGACATCTGCGCCACCGTCACATCTTCATAACCCAGCAATCCGACGTTTTCCAATGCCTGATAAATCGCTTCTGCGCTGGCGTTACCTTTGACCGTCGGGCCATTCACGGACAGATAGAAAGCAAGGTTTTCAAACGCAGTAAGTACTGACTTTACACCGGGCTGATGACCGAGATAGAGAAGCTGCTGATGGAAAATATCGCGCTGACGGCGGGTACTTACGCCCTGCCAGCGGACTTCACCGGCGTCCGGAGAGGACAATCCGGCAAGGATCCGCAGTAAACTGGTTTTACCGGCACCGTTGCGGCCTTCGATCTGCACCATATCACCCGGTTCGATAGTAAAACTTAAGCCGCTAAACAGGGTTCTTTCATCACGAACACAGCTCAGATTAAAGGCTTCAAACATGGTGATGTCTCTTATTTTTCACAAGTGCGTATCATATCACAGGCACCCGATGAGCCGCAGCTCAGGGAGGCGCAGTTTACAAGCTTGAAAACCCTGAAATCCAGCAAACATCTTCTCAATGTTCCATAGGGTTCATGGGTTAACGCTTTGTAACTTTTTTGTATACCTGCTCATAATTTCTCTGCCTCGCCTATGCTTACTCAGGAACCTATCTGCAATTACTTTGCTTGAGTTTTGGGGAATCATAATGGCCGGAGAAAAACAGCATCACGATGACAAGGATGTTGACAGCGACGAACATACGCAGGGAAAAGAAATCGAGACCGGCGAAGAGAACCTGCCGTCAAAAGCGGCAGCGGTTCACGAAGTTATCCGCATGGAAGGAGAAAAAGAGCTTGAGCGCGACGGACAGGCATTGCTGTGGTCAGCGGTTGCCGCCGGATTGTCGATCAGCGCCTCGCTGATGGCGAAAGGTATTCTTCATGCCCGTCTGCCCGATACACCGGAACGCTTCTTCATTGAGAACATCGGTTATACCGTCGGGTTCATTATCGTGATCATGGCGCGTCAGCAGTTATTCACCGAAAACACGGTGACTGCTGTTTTACCTATTATGCAAAAACCGACAGGCAGAAACATTCTGCTGCTGCTGCGTTTATGGGGCATCGTGCTGGCAGGTAATGTCATCGGCGGCGGACTGGCGGCGCTGGTGTTTCATCTGGTGCCCTTTTTCGACACGGCGACCGACGAAGCGTTTCGCACCATCAGTATGGAGATCATGAAGAAAGACCCCCAGGGCATGTTTGTCGGCGGCATGGTGTCCGGCTGGCTGATTGCCACCATGGTCTGGATGATCCCCTCCGCCGGTACCGCCAAATTGTGGGTAATCATGCTGATGACCTATATGGTGGCGATCGGCGACCTGACGCACATCGTCGTCGGCTCGGTTGAAATCCTGTATCTGGTATTCTCCGGCGCCATCCCCTGGTACGAATTTATCTGGCCGTTCGCCCTGCCGACGCTGGCTGGCAACATCTTCGGCGGCACCTTTATCTTCGCGCTGATAAGCCACGCGCAGATCCGTAACGACATGAGTAATCAGAAGAAAGCCGAAGCGAAAAAAGAGGAACAGGAAACCGCCAGAAAAGAGGCCGCAAAACCCTGACTGGCGAGGAAACAACCAAACGACAGCTTGGTATCTTATTATTACCAGAAAAATGGGTATACTACGCGGGCGCTTTCCACAGGCGCCCGTGTCTCCTTAGTTAAACGGATATAACAAGCCCCTCCTAAGGGCTAGTTACAGGTTCGATTCCTGTAGGGGACACCATTTTAATGTCTACAAACGTCCCCTCAAGTCTATTTTATTCTCTAAATTCAGCAAGTTAACCCCATCACCTCGTCTACCAAATTCCAATAACTTTTATCAACATCCTGCACATTTTGTTGGTATAACGGTTGGTATGGTAAGTTCGATAATGCAGATACCATCAGTATGGGAGGTTTTCTATGGCACTCACTGAGGTAAAAGTAAGAAATGCTAAACCTGCGGAGAAGCCGGTAAAGCTGACTGATGGTAGTGGTATGCACCTTCTAATTCAGCCCAGCGGTTCGAAATATTGGCGTCTGCAATACCGTTTTGGCGGTAAACAAAAAATGTTGGCGTTAGGTGTTTATCCTGAAATCTCTCTTGCCACTGCACGCCTTAGAAGAGACGAAGCAAGAAAGCTAATCGCAAACAACATAGATCCGGGTGAGAAGCGAAAATCTGAGAAGATTGAAGAAAAAGGGTTGCTCACATTCGAAACGGTTGCAAGAGATTGGCATTCGAGCAACAGGGCATGGTCTGATAGTCACAGAACCACAGTGTTAAACAGCTTAATCACTCATCTGTTTCCAGTTATTGGTAAACGGAACATCACTGAACTCAAAACCCGTGATTTATTGCTTCCGCTAAAAAACGCTGAGAAAAGCGGGCATCTTGAAGTGGCTTCGCGTTTACAACAACGCATAACAGCAATAATGCGATATGCCGTCCATAACGCTTTGATTGACCAAAATCCCGCCTATGACCTTTCGGGTGCTGTGACAACACCTAAAAGCACCCATCGCCCTGCTCTCCCCTTCGAACAGCTACCTGAGCTTCTAAGACGAATTGAAGCTTATAAAGGTAAAGGCATAACGCAAATCGCAGTCCAGTTAACTCTGCTGACTTTCATCCGTTCAAGTGAACTTAGGTTCGCACGTTGGTCCGAAGTGAATTTCGAAAATTCCTTATGGACGATCCCAGGCGAACGTCAAGAGTTGGATGGGGTTAAGTATTCTGGCAGAGGCTCGAAAATGAAAAACCCTCACCTTGTGCCATTGAGCAAACAAGCCAAAACCCTGCTCGAAAAACTTCATTCTATCAGTGGCGATAAAGAACTTATGTTCATAGGTTTTAGTCGTGATGACAAACCAATCAGCGAAAACACTGTCAACAAGGCCCTGCGCACTATGGGCTACGATACAAAGAAGGAAGTGTGTGGACATGGTTTTCGAACCATGGCATGTAGTGTGACCTGCCCCCAGGATTAGATACAACCGTCAGTTAGTAATGTCGGTTTGTTTACCTTCACATTTTCCATTTCGCCACCGTGCTGCAAACTCTGATGGCGTCAGATAATTCAGTGCCGAATGTGGACGACACTCGTTATAATCCTGCCTCCAGTCGTTAATGGTTTTCCTGGCG
>NZ_JAFMOT010000051.1:0-431 GCF_019049695.1 Rahnella perminowiae | reverse complement strand
CCGCGAAACCATGGATTATGCCATTCAATATGCTGAAACAGGACACTTGGTGTTTGCCACCCTACACGCCACCAATGCCAACCAAGCGCTTGAGCGTATTATTCACTTCTTTGAAGCAAAACATCACGAGCAGATTTTGATGGATTTATCATTGAACCTTCGAGCCATTGTGGCGCAGCAATTGATTGCTACCCCTGATGTCAAAGGTCGCCGCCCTGCGATTGAAATTTTGCTCAATTCGCAACTGATTGGTGATTACATCCGTAAAGGGGAAATCCACGAAATTAAGCCTGTCATGAAACGTTCCCGTGAAATTGGGATGCAAACCTTTGACCAAGCGTTGTTTGATTTGTATGAAAATGGCGACATCACTTACCGCGATGCCATCCAACACGCTGATTCACCCAACGATTTACGCCTACTTATTAAGC
>NZ_JAFMOT010000053.1:0-435 GCF_019049695.1 Rahnella perminowiae | reverse complement strand
TGCCAGTTCTGCGAGACGCCCTGGGAAGAGGCAATCGATGACGACGGTGTGCCCTGGTGCTGCAACAAAGCGCAGAGCGACTACGAGGCCCAGACGGGCCGGACCATCCAGGATGGGGAATGACATGCAGATGTTCATTGAGCACGAGGAGACCATGGCCCGTGAGAAGTGGAAGGGCGACGCACTGGACCTGATCGTCCAGCTCGCCAAAACGGGCCGGGAGTTCACCACCGACGACCTGTACGCCGCCGGGCTCGGCCCGGCACCTCACCCCAATCTGGTGGGCCCGGTGTTCAACCGGGCCATGAACCTCGGGTACATCATCCCCACCCACCAGGTGCGCCGCTCCGAACGGAAAGCCCGCCGCCACGGCTGGGTCGCCGAGTATCGCGGCGCCCACCATATGACCACCAACACCAACTGACACATCTACAC
>NZ_JAFMOT010000052.1:0-435 GCF_019049695.1 Rahnella perminowiae | reverse complement strand
GGCAATGCGCCTGCACTCAAAGATGAAGTACAGCTAGGTAGTATTGCGGGGGTTCGTTCGGTGGGGCTTGGCAAAGTGGTATTGCCTCGTAACCGTCAACTTGCCAAGCTTGAGCCGCATCTCCAGCCCAATGACGGCACGGTATTTGTGCATGAAACCCAGCTTGCCGCTGCCAAAGACCATATCACCGTCAATGCGTCCCATACGGGACTCCTGATAAATGATGAAGTAGCGATACAAATCCATCACTTTTTGCAACAAGGGCATTTTTTGCATACAAAAAATTGTTGAGACAAACTAGGGTTAAAAACCCGTCAATTCAAAGTTTTTTTAAGAATTACGTTGGGGCAAAATGCTATAATCATCCAAAGTTTTTTAGGCGCTCTATTGAGCGATGATGTATTTAGCCATCATCCATTGAGCGATGGTCAGGCA
>NZ_JAFMOT010000054.1:0-437 GCF_019049695.1 Rahnella perminowiae | reverse complement strand
ATCTTTATGGGTTGGCAGCCGTCTAAGCACATCAGACAGATAAGCAAACGCATCCAACCCATTTAACTTAGCTGACTGAATTAACGACATAATCACCGCTGCGCGCTGACCACTTCGCAAAGAACCAGCGAACAACCAATTTTTTCGACCTAAAGCCCACGGACGCATCTGATTCTCAGCCCAGTTATTATCAATCGGCAAACTGCCATCATTCAAGTATTGGATAAGCGCTTTCCAACGTTTCAAACAATAATCAATCGCGCGAGCAATCGCTGAATTCTTAGAAGCTAACGGCCTGTTTTCCAGTAGCCACTGATGTAAAGCATCAGCAATGGGTTTTGCCTTAGCTTGTCTAATTTGCCATACGGTTTGAGCATTTCTGGGTGAAGGTAGCGCATTTTTCTCAAATAGCTCATCAATTTCACGCTCTATGGCAT
>NZ_JAFMOT010000056.1:0-439 GCF_019049695.1 Rahnella perminowiae | reverse complement strand
CATAGGTACCCATCAAAATACGGCGCTGTACTTCGGCACCAAAGCCTTCAGAACGTGAGCGGGTGTATAAATCTTCCAAGTTTTTTGGGCTGTCACAGCGGTAGCCATAACGCACCCCATCATAACGCGATAAGTTAGATGAAGCTTCGGCTGGGGCGAGCAAATAATAAGTGGCAAGGGTGATTTCAGGTTTGGTCAAATTCACATCCACCAAGCTTGCACCCAAGGCTTGGTATTGTTTTAATGCCGCTTCTACGCCAGCTTTAACCTCGCTATTTAAGCCATCGGCAAAGTATTCGGTTGGGATACCAATGCGTAACCCTTGAAGCGGTTTATCATGGCTGGCATTGGTTTGGCGTCTGCTAGTCAAACTAGCGACAAAATCCGGCACCTCTTTTTTGGCAGAGGTTGAGTCTTTGCTGTCATGACCGGATAACAC
>NZ_JAFMOT010000055.1:0-439 GCF_019049695.1 Rahnella perminowiae | reverse complement strand
GAGCCCTGCTTGACGATGCCGCCATTTTTCACCAGCAGTTTCCCCGGCCCGCCAATTTCAACGTTACCGCCTTTCAGCTTGATGTAGGCTCCGCCGCAGATCAGAACCAGCTCGTCCTGTGCTGTCACCGTCATTTTTTTGCCACTGGCAATATGCGTATCGTCCGTTGACCAGGTGGTGAATTTCCCGCCCTGCGCCTGAACGTCGATGTCGCCTTTGGCGGCAAACATTTTGGTGCCCTGTCGGCTATAGAGGCTGATTTGCTCACCGGCTGCGACGGTGAATTTCTTCGTCGCGCCGATATCCACCTGTTTACCGGCGGTCAGCGTCAGGCTGTCTTGCGCGTACAATTGCATACTGTCCCCGCTGACAATACCGACGCCTTTTGGTGCGCTTAAAAGCAAAACGGCTTGCTGAAGTTTGTCGAGTTTCTGCTGTA
>NZ_JAFMOT010000057.1:0-440 GCF_019049695.1 Rahnella perminowiae | reverse complement strand
CGTGAGGGCTGGGTGGCCGTGCGCGCCATGGTCGAGAGGGACGTGGCCCACCGCGTCATGGATGATCTCTGGGATCTCGGGGCACGGGGCGTCCTGGTCACCGATATCGCGGCGTGCCGTCTATGACCGCAGGACCCACCGGGGATCTGGAACCGCTGCGCGGGTTCGATCCGGTCACCTACCGCCCCCGCGTCGTGCTCTGGTGGGCGGTTGCGCTCTCGTGCGTGCTGATCGGCGCTGCGGCTCTCGGATGGGCGTTTATCGGACCCGATGTCCGCGCCGGATTCACCGTGGTCCAAGTCCTGTGGCTCATCATGTTGATCGGTCTGATCATCGGCGTGATGTTCCTGCTCGCGTTGAGCAACGTCACCCTCACCGAGTGGGGCATCGTCGCGCGCAATGGGCTGATGGTGCAGCGATGGGCGTGGTACCAGGTGGAC
>NZ_JAFMOT010000058.1:0-442 GCF_019049695.1 Rahnella perminowiae | reverse complement strand
ATATACAGAAGCGAATGACGCGCGCGGTGCTAACCGCCTGGAACTGCATGTGTAAAGGAAGCGAGCCATGACCGAACGCACACCACTGGTAAACCACGATGGTCCGATCCGCTGGGGTATTGTTGGCACCGGCAATATCGCCAAAATCTTCGCGCGGGATATGCCCCTGGCCGAGGGTGCCGAACTCGTCGCCGTCGGCTCGCGTACGCAGGAAGCGGCCGATGCCTTTGGCGATATGTTTAACGTGCCCCGACGCTACGCCAGCTACGACGGCATTGTGAACGATCCGGATGTGGACGTGGTGTACGTGGCCACCCCGCATCCCATGCACCACGACATCACCATCCAGTTGCTGAATGCCGGCAAGAACGTGTTGTGCGAGAAGCCAATGGCGATGAACGTGGCCGAAACACGCGAGATGATCGAAGCCGCCCGCGCCAAC
>NZ_JAFMOT010000060.1:0-443 GCF_019049695.1 Rahnella perminowiae | reverse complement strand
AAAATAAATTTTGCCAGTCTTGCTGAGAGATTTGACCAAAGGGCGTCGGGTAAAACCGTGAGGCATTATGAACCAGACAATCCAATCGACCAAAACTGTTGATTATGCGCCAAGTCAATTGTGGTAACGTTTCAAAATCCTCTAAATCCCCTTGCACACTTTTTGCTGACTGTGGGCGAATGGCATTACAGTAATCAACAAGTTCCATGGCTTCAGATTCGCTGGTGTGGTAATGGATGATGATATTATAATTGGCTTGGTGCAGTGCCAGCACAAGCGCCCGACCAATTCGTTTGGCGCCACCTGTGACACACGCCACACGGCACGGATTGGATACTTCGCTCATCGCTGCTTGATTCAACATCATTTGCTACCTATGTCTATTTGATTAAGCGTTTATTTGATTAATCGGTTTGTCGTTTTAATCATTCATGCTTTAATCA
>NZ_JAFMOT010000177.1:0-143517 GCF_019049695.1 Rahnella perminowiae | reverse complement strand
TTAAGGGCAAAAACAATCTGCTCTTCGGTGAATCGTGACTTTTTCATCGGCACCACCTCCGTTCAGGGGAGTGTTTATCATGCCGGAATTCTGTTTCTGAATGGAGCAGGATTTTGGGTCAGGGTCAAACGTTCTCCAATAATACACTACAGTCCTCACTTCCATAATATTCGAATGTGATGCCCAACTCTTGCACATTCTTAGGTAGAATGAGTTCCTACTCAACAGTAAGACTCCGATCTTTGTTCAAAGCAGAATGACCAGTTCCCTGTTGATTCGCGCAGAATACTGTTAGCAATGTCCGTTCCTCGCTCATCACTGCCAGTGAGCAGTGCTTCGGTCCGCTCAGTGCCAGGTATAGTCATTCGGACCTTGAGAATTACACTTTTAAGTGATACAGGGTATGCGCTTACTGGTTACGAATATTGAGCGAGAATCATGTGATGATCGCCGCTTTTCTTTCTAACCAGTAGGTGCTCCGCGTTCGCTAACGAATACTCAGGGCATGCAGATAAACTGCTGGCTAATATTTCTTCCGAGGAGCGTGGAATGCATACCAATCCCCGATAAAAAGGAGTTGGTGATGACTGCGATAGATCAGTTTGCTGCGCACGTTGGTCTGGACTGGGCAGATAAAAAACACGATGTCTGTGTTCAGTTTAAAAACGGCGAACGCACATTCCATGTGATTGAACATACGCCTGAAGCGTTAGATATCTGCCTCAACGCGTTGCACAAACAGGTGAAAGGCAAAATAGCTATCGCCCTTGAGCTGAAGAAGGGCCCCGTGGTATATGCTCTTCAAAAATATCCCTTTATCACCGTTTTCCCCGTCCACGCTTTGTCACTGGCTCGTTACCGGCAAGCCTTCTCGCCCAGCGGCGCTAAAGATGACCCCCAGGATGCAGAACTGGCATTAGAGTTAATGCTGCGTTATCCCCAAAAAATAAAAGCTATTGAACCCGACAATGCGGATATCCGGTTACTCCAGCAACTGGTTGAGCAGCGTCGTCAGTTGGTTGAAGATAAACGCCGCTTTGTGAACCGGATAATCAACACGCTTAAACAGTATTACTGGAGTGGTTCTCACACCGGGGTAGCTTACTGTTGTGTGAACTGATTATACGATGGCCCAGTCTGCAACAACTGAAACGCGCCAGGCGCGACACGATCCGCAACTTTCTGAATGCCAAAGGTGGTCGCGCAATGGCCCTTACCGAGCAGCGTGTTGCGAGTATTGATAACGCGATCCCATTGGCGACAGACCCGAGTGTTATAGAGGAGGCTAATGCTTTGATGGCAACCGCACTGGCGACACAAATTAAAGTCGTGAGTGAAATCATCAAAACCTATGACGAACGAATCGAAACGCTGTTTGACACATTGCCAGATGCGGGGCTGTTCAAATCACTTCCGGGCATGGGGCCGTGTATGGGCCCACGTATGCTTGCTGCACTTGGTGATAACCGCAACCGGTTTAACAGCGCTGAAGAAATTCAAAACTACGCAGGTATTGCACCGGTGACAGAACGAAGTGGCCAGAAATCCTGGGTTCACTGGCGATGGCAATGTGCGAAGTTCGTCAGGCAGACCTTTGTTGAATGGGCTGCCAAGACGGTTAACTCATCATACTGGGCCAAATTGTATTATCAGGGGCAGCGAGAAAAGGGAAAATCTCATCAATCCGCGATCCGGGCTCTGGCATTCAAATGGCTAAGGATCATTTACCACTGCTGGAAGACCAGAACCCGCTATGACGAAGCGAAATATTTGCTGGCACTGGAAGAGCGAAAATCGCCCTTACTGATGCCGTAAAAAACTTGTCGAATGTCTCAGGGCGTGAAGCGGACTAAGGTAGTACCATATTTACATAAAGAGTATTGTTTAAAATCAATCGGTTTGATGAGTTAACTTCTCAAGGATTAAAATAATGCCACTGCCGGAAAGAATGAGACCAAGCAAAGTCAGTAGTAACAAAATTAATGAACTTTCAAAAAGTGCTGAAATGATACTTTCTAAAATTGATGGAGGCTGTGATCAAGAAGATCCCATATTAGTAAGCATGATGGGTGAATGGAACAACCAGGTTGTATGTCCCTATACTTTTCCTGATTTCAGAGATTTTTCCTCCTGGACCAGTGCCAGGGAATTTACCAGGATGGCCTTTAATCTGGAGAGGTTTTACCCAGACTATACCTGGAGCGAATTGATTCAAACAATCAAATTTATATGTGACTCCGAGGGCAAAGAATCCGAACAAAACTTTGCTCTTTCATTGCTTGAGAGGAATTTTAACGGTAATCCATCTGATCTTATTTTTTGGCCAGATAGTTGGTTCCAAAATCCTGAGATGTTACATGTTGATCTCAGTGTTGAAGAGATTGCTGGGTACTTGATGGCTCGCTCAGGTAGGCATTTAACTGACGCTCCAGAGATAGAGTTGATATATCCAATCCCTGACAGTAGCTGTTTATAAAATAGCCGCCAGTTAGACACATGCTAAGTCATATTACATCAAAATGACGAGTAAGAGCCGACGTCCGCAGTTCGCTCACAGCGGACCTTCGAATCAACTGGCTAGTCCGCTTGGTGCCAGAAACGAGCGTTCACATGCAGGTCAGTGCAGCAGCATGTTGAAATTTTCGCGCACCTTCCAGCGCAAGCTGCAAATTAAAAGACCCGCCATAAGCAGGTCTTCCACATTAATACTTTTCATCTGAAGCCATCGGCAAAGGATACTGATTTTCTGCTAGGTTATTTCTGCTGGCAAATCAGTTGCAGCTTTGCAAGGTAACAGGCAGGAAACAAAAAGCCCTGCAATTTGTCCCGCTGCAGCCAGATAAAATGCAATTTGTAAGGCATTTTGGAGACTGTTTGTAGAGTTCACCTGATGCAGACTTACGGTCCCGCTTCCGGATAAAGCAACTAACAGAGCAATACCAATAGCGTTACCAACATTCAGCGTTGTAGAAGCCATACCTGAAGCAACCCCTTGCTCGTAATGCTTTACGCCTGAACCAGTAGCTACCCACATTGCCGTCCAGACAATTCCCTGGCCTATTCCTGAAATGACCAGTCCCGGTAATACGCTTAAATAAGATGCACCTGAATAGGCTGATGGAACCAGTGCCAGCGTACCCGCAATTCCAGTTAAAAAACCGGCCAGTAAAACTTTGCGTAACGACAGACTATTTGCAAGTCGGGCTCCGAATTGCGTTCCGACAAAAATTGCCAGCGAAGGCGCTATAAACGCCAGGCCGGTCTGCAAGGCGCTGTATTCCATAATGTTCTGAAACATAACTGTCAGAAAATAAGGCAGAGCACCGAAGGTTCCCATATAAATAAACGTGATCACCATGCCTGTTGTCAGACTTCGATTCCTGAATAATCGTACCGGCATTAATGGGTCAGGGCTGCGAAATTCTATGGCGGCAAACGCCAGCAGAAATACCACTGACAGACTCAGTGATAAGAGAATATGCTCTGACAACCAACCCTCTTCAGGCCCCTGAACCAGAGCATAAACCAGCAGAATTGCTCCTGTGGTGACTGTCACAGCGCCCGGCAAATCGAAGCTGCGGCGCTCTTCCTGGAAACTGTCCTTCGGTAACACAAAAAAAGCGGCGCATATTGCAATCGCTGCCAATAAAACATTGACGAAAAATACTGACGGCCAGCCATAGACGCCTGTAAGTATCCCGCCCGCGAGCGATCCCAGTGTAAGACCACTTGCGCCTGCGCCGCCCCAGACTGCCAGTGCCCGGTTGCGCAACGGCCCTTCCTCGAACAGTCTGTTTATAAGCGAAAGCGTGGCAGGAAAAAGTAATGCTGCGCCTATACCCTGTATGGCTCGTGCAATGACAATGACGACAGGACTCCACGCTAATCCACCGGCCAGTGAGGAGAGCGCGTAGAGCCATAACGCACCGATAAAAACCCGACGTTGTCCCAGAAGATCTGCTGCTCGTCCACCGAACAATAAAAATCCCCCACAGCATACCGTATAAGCACTGACCACCCACTGGAGCGTGTGCTCCGAAAACCCCAGCCCCGATCCAATTTCCGGTAGTGCTACAAACACAATATTGATATCAAGGGAGTACATGAGTTGGGCGAAGGCAAGCAGCGCAAGGCTGAGGTGTTGAAAGCGAGGGGCACCTGATTCCCGTAAGGCAGTAACCATAAATAATCTCCAAATGAACTAATGTTCGACTACATGCGTACATTTAATGTATGTATGTACTCGTACATTAGTCAATCGATAAAATTTAAAGTATAGTGTTGGCATGTTTACAATCTGCTGAGAAACCCCATGCTTTCTAAACACCCTGATGCGGAACAAATACGTCTTGAAAATGTGCTGACAGCTTTGGGGAATCCATTACGTCTGACGGTGGTTCGGGTGCTGGCGGGCGGCGGTGAGCATGCTTGTAGCGCCGTGCTGAGTGGGATTCCTAAATCGACGCTGACTCACCACTGGCGTGTCTTACGGGATAGTGGCGTTATCTGGCAGCGCCCTTTCGGGCGCGAAAATTTACTATCGCTGCGCCGGGAAGATCTTAATGCTCGCTTTCCCGGGCTGCTGGATGCTTTGTTGGGTGCTGTGGAAAACGACGCACTGACACAGGAATCAACAACCAGGAATCTGCCGATGCCATCCACAGAACAGAAAGCACGCGCAGAGGAGAAGTAAAAGGAATTGAGCGCGTACTTCCGCTCCTCGCTCAAACCGGACCTTCGAATCAACTAACTGGTCCTCTTGGTGCCAGAAAAAGACAGTCCTTCACTACTCCCACCGTCAAAAGATTACCACTCCGACGGCTGGAAAATTTTCCTAGTGAATGTGATAAAACCTGCTGCTTATCTGCGGCAGTTAAGAACGAAGGCATGTGCTGATGGAGATAAGTGACGATAGCCGATGACGAGATCGAATTCAATTTCAGCACCTGATAAGGGATGATAACTAATCCGGTCACCTCGAAAGCCACTCATACTTTGAGGAACGACAGATACACCTCCTCCCACAGACACCAATGACAAGACTGCATGCATTCCATGTGCTTCCTGAGTAATCATCGGCACAAAGCCAGCTTTAGCACAAAGGCGGATAACCTGCAGATGAAAGCTCCGCCCCTCAGGCATTGGCCACAAAATAAAGGGTTCACCTGCAAGATCGGCAAGCGTAAGGTCTGACCGCTTACTGAAAGGATGATCTTTTGGGATAGCCATGCACAGACGATCACTGTCGAAATTGACCTGTTCGATGTCATCAGCCTTTTCAAGAGGGGGGATCAGTACACCGATGTCTAACGTCCCGTCGCGCAGAGCAGCAATCTGTGCAGCGGTTGTTGTTTCCCGCAATTCAAGTCGTACCTTCGGATGACTTGCCCTGAATTCACGAATAATATCGGGCAACCGGCCATAAAGTGCGCTTCCTACATAACCCAGGCGTAAAAGACCCGTTCGTCCTTCAGCCACATCTATCGTAGAAACAATGGTTTTTTCAGCCTGTCGGAGGGTTTTGCGTGCCTCACTGACAAACTTTTCTCCCGCAGGCGTCAGGCCAAGTACGCGATTACCACGCTCGATAAGAGTGACGCCGAGATCTTCCTCCAGTTTCTGTATGGCACTGGTCAGCGGAGGCTGCGACATGTTAAGGCGTTCAGCGGCCCGGTGAAAATGTAACTCCTCCGCGACAGCAACGAATTGCTCCATTCTTCGTAAAGTGATCCGTGCCCGACTCTCTGTCGTCATATTCCGCCATCCCTCTTGTTATTGAGTCAATCTTTCCACGATACAATTAAAGTATTAAGAAGCCATATAAAGAGTATTTTATATATCAAAGGTATCACTCTATGTTGTTTTCTCAATCACTTAGTGAAAACGGCGAGGGTGACATGGTGGATTTTAAAGGTCGGGTAGTGCTTATCACCGGTGCGGGTCGTGGATTGGGATTCGCGTATGCCCGGTGTATGGGTCAGCTTGGCGCAATGGTTTTGATTCAGGATATCGGTGCCAATTCTGACGGGGAGGGTGTCGATCCTCATATTGCAGAACTGGCGGCAGAGACACTTCGATTGGAAGGGCTGAATGTACACGCGATCCCGGGGGAACTGGCCTCACGCGAGAGCTGCCACAACTTGTGCAGAGACGCCCTTCAAATCGCGGGCCGGCTGGATGCCTTAATCCATAATGCGGGTTGGGTGGCTTACGAGAATATCGAGTCGATAGAGGAAAGTTCTTTTGACCATATGATGGCCATTGCTGCCAAGGCACCTCTCTGGTTGGCGCAGGCGGCCTGGCCTGCAATGAAAGCTGCTGGCTATGGCCGCATCATTATGACGACCTCTTGCCGGGCGCTCTATCCGCAGTATGTTCATAATGGTCTTGCCTCCTACGCGGCAGCCAAGATGGCCGTGATAGGGCTCACGAATGTCCTTGCCAGTGAAGGCAAAAAAAATGGAATTATCGTCAATGCAATTTCTCCCGTTGCCCAGACACGTATGTGGGGGATAGAGGGGGAACCTGCCGAACTCCACCCTTCGGAAGTGGCACCGGGAGTGGCCTATCTTGCCTCAGCAGAATGTACTGATGGGGGATGGATACTTCGTGCCGCGAACGGGCAGTTCCATGCAACTAAAATGATGGAGGCCGCAAATGTCGACTATCCGCGAAATCTTCGCGCTGTTAAGGCATCAACTGCTCAGGAGGTTGCGGAGAACTGGCAGTCGATCGCGATTTCTGATGTGGAACCGCGACAGTGAATGGCATTTCGGTGGTATTTCCAGGTAAGGCAGTACTGGGAGAGTCCCCCATCTGGAGCTGGTCAAGAGCCAGGCTTTTATGGGTTGATACCCTTGGGGGTTGTCTCAATTATTTTGATCCCGAAACGGGCCGGAATGTGGAACATGCCATGCCCGGGCCGCTGGGCTTTGTCGTGGAGAAAAATACGGGTGAGTTAATCATTGGCATAGGCTGCCATGTTGAGCTAATTGACAGAGCCGGTAAGAGACGAAGGATCGCCACTGCGCCAGACGTACAGGAGGGCTTCCGTCTCAACGATGCGAGCCTGGACGCCTCAGGCCGCCTGTGGGTTGGGCTGATAGATGAAGAATTGAAAGACGGTTCAGGTTATTTGTATCGTCTCGATCCAGACGGTAAGTGGCACACCGTCGATTCTGGTTTCACGCTTATCAATGGAATCAGCTGGAGTCCCGACTGCAAAACACTCTACGTCACTGATTCCCGGCGTGGCGTAATTTACGGATATGATAACGATCCTTGCTCAGGCGAAGTCAGTCATCGGAGGGTAGTTGTCAGCATTAATCCCCAAAAAGGTAAACCTGACGGACTGATCGTTGATCAGGACGGGTTTCTCCTGAGTGTACTCTTTGATGGCGCTGCCATTGCGCGGATATCCCCGGAAGGAGAAATCGAGCGATGGCTTAATCTCCCCGTGCAGCGACCGACAAGCTGTGCCTTTGCAGATGATGATCGTTATCTGTATGTCACCACAGCGCGGCTTGGGCTATCGGAAACGCTTTTAGAGAAGATGCCGTATTCAGGGGCTTTGCTGAGGATCGACTATAAGCGTGCACTGGAAGTTTGAGCGTTTTGCAGACCGCTTGGTGCCAGGAGCGAAAATCAGCCTTTTTAGCCGTCCTGCGGACGGCTCTTAGTTCAAACTCAAAAGCTCCAGCCCGCCGCGGTCGAAAGCGATACGAACGGTCCGGCAAGCGTAACATTGTGATGTTCAATGATTTCATTTGCTGATAAATGATTGTTATCCATTGTTGTATGCGCATCTGAAATCAGCACGGCCCTGAATTCCAGTTCCGACGCGGCTCTATTTGATTCTCACTTTTATCCCGGAACCTCAGATCCTGAAAATGGGGGACACAGTCCCCTTTAACATTAGCGTTTTTTAATCACCGCAAAATAACTTAGCCACTGCTTGCCGGGGATGTTTTCCGCTGCGTCAATAACGGTTTCGGCCTCAAACTCATGCAATGACTCAACGATAAAGCGTTCACGGAAGGTCTCAAAAATCTCATCAGCGTTAATACCTGCATCGATCCCGGTTTCTTTTTTGCAGGCCATAACATAAAGTCGGCCATTATCGCTGAGTAATTTACTCACGATATCCAGGTAAGCAGCCTTTCTCACCTCATCGCCTGAAAAAATATGAAACAGCCCACTGTCAATAATGCTCCGAAACTTCCGATCCCAACTGCCAATAGTGAAAAAGTCTTTAACCATAAAGTCGATGTTAAGACCCGCTGCTTTCGCCTTCGCGGCAGCACGCCCGACCGCCTCTTCGACAAAATCAATCCCGGTAACCTGCTCACCACGCTTAGCGAAATAAGTGGCAAGCGTACCCGTGCCACAGCCAATATCTAAGATTGGCCCACGTATATCAGAGGCGCTTTCGATGAAAGGTTTTTGCGGGCGACCGATATCCCACACTGGCTTAGCGTTATCGACATAATGCTCTCTGAACCCTGCGTGATGTGCTTTACTGTCGATGATGGTCATGATTATTTCCCTTCCTTGTAGTCACTGATATAGGCGTTAGCACCTTGTGTTCGGGCAGTGCGTTCGTCCGGATTTACTTCCGCCTGGACTTCATGCTCCATACGCTGGTTATACATTTGAATAGCGCCATCTAATGCCCTACGGATAACAGCCCCCAAAGGCACATCGATCCCTAATTCACCCTCTAATTTTTCCTTCCAGTCTGTGAAAACCTTCAGTTGTTGATCAGTTAATCTTACGGTTACTACATTATTTTTTCTGCTCATGTTTTCCTCAGCGTCAATCTGCAATTAATGTATACAATGTATACATTGTTTGCAAAAGAGGCAACCTGTGATTTTCTTAAGGATGACCTATTGCCAAAGTTCGCGGTATTAAACATGATTAACGGAGGTGAGATCAGGCAGATATGACATAAAAAGCCGGTATTTGCAGGTCACTAAATGAGAGGATGTTGCGAGGTCTGCTCCTCGCGCGTAGCAGGTATGACAACTCTTTTTTCTGGTGCCAGGCGCGGGCATCAGGATCCATTAATGCAATTAGCACAATGTTTTTGCGAAACAGACGGCCTCTTCTCTGCCTGTGTATGGACCATAATTCTCAATACGGACATACCCATTTTTCTTGTAAAAATTTACGGCCCGATGGTTGATATGTCGGGTTTCCAGTCTCAGTTCGAGATATCCCATTTCTTTTGCGGAGATTTCCAGGAAAGTGAGTAAAGCGTTACCCACGCCTGGCACACTTCGGTCTGAAAACATTCTTTTAAGCTCGGCTATATTTTGCGTTAATGGCCGGATAGCACCGCATCCTATCGCATCGCCATGAGCATTCTTTGCCAATACCCATAACGCTTTATCACCATTCATTGCATCAACAGTGAAATTGCTTTTGCCGTTATCACCCGTAATAGCGGCAAGTTCAGCTGACAGCATCTCGATTAATCGATGGGATTCTGAAGAAAATGGATCTGATTTCTCTACTGTTATCATGTTCATATCCTACAAAGTAATTCTCACCAGCATAAAGTATCCTGCCTGGAAAAGCAGCATCCCGAAACCGGTGACGGGACAACTCTGATTTCTGGCTATCCCGGGGATGCTATGTCCGTTTCACGCCCTGAGACATTCGGCAAGCTTTTTATGGCTTCTGTAAGGACGACTTTCGCGCTTCCAGTGCCAGCAGATATTTCGCTCAAAGTTGCCTGTCATGCCTGCTTAAAAAACAGGCTTAACGCAGGGTATTGTTCGGTTTCCAGGCAAGCCCTACAAAAGCAGAGTGAGATCATTTGCGTTGAATCTCATCACTGCTGGTTTTAAATTCACACGTAATCATTTCCCTTTATGTTTATTAAGTTTTTTTGACAAAGCAATCATTCTTCATATTGAATTTAGCTTTTACAATAACTGGAAGAATGGATTGAAAACGGATTATTTAACTACCCACGTAAACAATACATAAACAAAAAATAAAAATTGAAAATAAATAACCCGCTCAACAACAATAAAAAACTCGCAAGGAAATATAATATTACATTATTAAATAAAGACCTCACAAATCGGTTGCTATGTTTATTCTGCAAGGTTATTAGGCATTCTTTTACCAGAAATAGAACCCCAACTTTTGACAATGAGGTTTTAATTATGAAAGTAAGCAGAATTGCAGCGTTGTTATTTATCTCCTTTACGGGTTATCCAGAGCAGCGGAACCACTCCATCACTTCAATACATCTTCTGTTGACCATCTGATTATTCTTGCAGGCGATGGCGGAGCAGGTGGAACCGGAGGAAGCGGTAGCGATAATGGTGGCGATGGTGGTCATATAAATCCCATGCTGCCAGATCACACGATCTGGCAGTTTTTATAACACGCAGTTGAGGAGACTTCTTTGTGAATATGAATCTTAAATTAGTAGCATTTTTGTTTTGTACTGAGTTTTGCTTGTCGGGTGCAGTACATGCTGAAGATGCTATAACGCAGAACAGTACAGCCACAATCCCTGTGTCAGCAGACCAGGCCAGTTCCCTTAAGGCAGTGACGGTAAAATGCGGGCATTCTGGTAAAGATGGGCAGCCAGGTAAGGACGGTAACAACGGGCAGGGCGGTAAAGGCGGTAAAGGCGGTGCGGCTGGTAAAGGCGGCACCGCCATCCCATGTAGCAATTAAGGTAAGCGCTTTCAGGCAAATAGTGTTTTTCCAAAAAGGTGCTGCTTATGCGTCTGAAACTAATCTATATATTTACAGCTCTCGTTTATTTGGCGTCAACATCGTTCGCCCATGCGGACGCATCGTCCAGATGGTCATCAACGCAACACAACGTTAATGGGTTCGTTCTGGTTGATGATTCTGCCGGGGCAAATGGAGGGCCAGGTGAGTCCTGTCTCAATTACACCGAGTACGAACCATGCTGTTGAGGAAGAAGTTGCTCAAAAAATATTGTTTCAATGCGAGCTTCAAAAAGATGCAATTGGTTGGCCTGTAAGTTGTGGGGCCACGGTAAACGTCCATCGTGAAAGCAACCGGAAACAAACAGTTAGCCACAATCAGTTCCGTTAAAAAATGATATAGCCTGATTGGCAGCCACCTGGAAAGCTGAAAGTATCCTACGTTAAGCCAGTTTTTAAAGCAGGCATGACAGGCAGCTTTGTGCCAGGAGCGGACATTAGGGGCATTTATTCTCTTACCTTCGCCAAGATTGCTCTGAACAGTTCGATGGTCTTCCAGATGTCATCTTGTGTATCTCCATCCCAATCAGGAACTGTGGCCAACTCAGCTTTGAGCTGCTTTATGAGGATATGTGCATCTGCAACTTCATCATTTCGACATTTTGATGCAATACGAGGTATCGCTGTCGAAGGGAGATTGGATTGAGGCGAAGGATTGGTATATTCGGCGGCAATGAATTTTTGTAGTTTACGCATATGATCAATATACCCGGAGGAGTGATTAGAATAACCGATGTTATGCTACAGGGTAATTCTTCCTGCAAAAGGAAGCCAAGGAAATAGCCGCCCTCCTTAATATTCCGCTACTCGCTCAATGCAGACCAGCCTATAGCCTGGTGATGATTACGCTATATCAAGAATTTATTCTTTGATTAATTACTGGAGGGCAATTATATCATTTTCACTTCTGGTCTGTTGTCTTCCATCGGAAAAAGGCTGGCTTCCGACGGAAGAGTGAACGTTGCGCTTAATAAAATTCTACTTTTGTGCTCACCGTCATTTCTGTTGGTTTTGAAGGCGGTGAATCGGTCTTCTGCACCGTCAGTTGGCATAGCTTCGGTACAAGCTGTTCTGAGTATTCACAGGAATTTGTGGCGATGAATCCACCTGAGTTACCCGAGGAATTTGTTATCTTATAGTCCAGAGGCCGCTCATGACTATCTGCATAGGTAACTTCGTTTTTTGAAAGTACTTTATCTTCAAATAGAAATACTGAACGAACAAAATTTGATTCTTTATCATAAAAATGTTCAGATATTTTACTTCCTAAAAAGAATGTATCCTTTATCATCCCATTAGAATTTAGTGTATATTCCATCTTGTCACCATTATCGTTTACTGTATGAAGGTTGCAGTCCTTAGACAATTCTATGGAAAACGGTTTCCCATTTTTTTGCCCCTCAAGAACACTACCCTTTAATTTCAGCTCAAGGGAGTAGCCCTCAGTCGGCCTATTAATAGTTAAATTCTCAACGCAAAAACCATTATCAAAATTAAGCTTGATCTCTTGAATTTCCTTTCCATTAGCTACAACATGTTCATCTAGTGATTTTATTGGGCCTTTTACGGGATTGAAATCAAGTATGGTTGACAAGTTATATAGTATAGGAATGTAATTATTATTTGCATTTGCTATTCCAGAGAAACACAAAGCACCAACCAGGATTGCAAGCACTTTACTCATTTTGCCCTCTTATTTATTTTATGCTTTAATCATCAAAGCATTACAGCATGGTAATAAGCAATATTCAACTCGGATTCAGAGGCCGCTATGGAAGATAAATTACTGGAAATGAATTTTTTGAGATTATCTCGCTCAGTGGCTCATATTGAGTTAAATCGCTACAGAGTTGATAGCTAACTTCCGCTGCTCGCTCATAGCGGTCCTCCAGCTTCGTTAGCTCATCCGCTACGTGCCAGGAATGCACGTTAGACAAAAGTAGAACCTGCTTTTATAGGAGTTTTATTTCCAATCAAATGAAAGCAACTCTCTTAAGTCACCTGACCATAATACCAGCGTTCTCCCGTGAACCATTCATCCCGGTCCTCGCTTCCATAATATTCGAGTGTGATACCTATTTCCTGTACGTTAGCTGGTAGAACGAGTCCCCACTCAGCAGCAAGGCTACGATCTTTGATCAAAGCAGAAGCACCATTCTCTGAATGATCTTCAGTTATGAAGCCTTGATAATATTCTTCGGAGCGATAAAGACAGACCTCACTTGTAAACATATCCGGAAGACATACAACAGCGGTAATCCGCGAACTGTAATTCATACCAACAGTGGCCGTTATAAGGTTTGAACATGCGTTAATTAAAGCTTGTGCACAAGCTGCTTTGGTTTTAATCGTGCTGTATTTTCCCTGAATGAGATTAATTTCTACTGGAATTTTGAAATTCCAGTAATGCTCATCTTCTGAAAAAATGCTACGTTCAGGGCTATGAAAAGTACCAGCCCAACGATTAAGAGCTTTTATGCGTCGGGGAATATTTCTGACTTTGGTTCGATGATCTCTGTTAAGTCGCCTACTCATGAATAATTTACCTATTAGCTGCTCAAACGTTCACGTTGTGCTCCTACACAAGAGCATTCTATCCTAAGTTGTTCAGCTTATCGTTACGTCTGCAATTTAACGTACTGCAATCGGCTTACGAGAATTTATGCCCGCTCATCGCTCGCAGCGGACCTAACGAACCTCACACTGGTCTGCTTCGTGCCCAGGCTGTGTGAAAACTTTTTTGGCCGCTGAAACTGCCAAAAACAGAGCTGAAAACCGCGCTCATACGTAAAATTCGGCTCTACTAACCAGTCGATCAATTCCAGATTTTGCGTAGACGTGCGCACTTCAGTTTTTGGTCAGGGTTTTCACACAGCCTGTGCCAGGAACAGCCGCTGCAAAATCTTTCGTGAGTAAAATAGCCCGCAAAAGGAAAGCTCCGGACTTTATTTCATGCTTTTGCCGATTTGTATCGCGCATCAAGTTTGTCGAGAAAAGTGAACAAAACCTTGTTCATTTCAGTGTAATCATGTGTACGCAGCTCTTCCACGGTATTGACGAAGCGATAGTCTGCGGCCCGGCTCAGGTCTTTCGCGGAATGGGAAATCAGCCGTTCAACCACGTCCGGGGTAAGTTCCATATGGCACTGGAATCCGTAAACCAAATCGGAATAAGCCACGATTTGACGCGGACACCCTTCACTGTAGGCGATAATTTCAGCATGAGCCGTCAGGCCCGGCATATCGTTATGCCAGTGACCTACTTCCAGCGTTGCGCCAAAATGGGTAAACATCTCATTTTTACTGCCCGCCTCGGTCAGGAAAATCGGGAACTTACCTATCTCTTTTTCTGGACTGGGGGCAAACGGGGCATCAAGCGCTTCACCAATCAGCTGAGAACCTAAGCAAATACCAATGACGGCTTTACCAGACTTTATGGCCGAAGCAATTAAAGCCTGCTCAGCTTTTGAGTCAAAATGGGCGCACTCTTCAAGGGTCACGGCCGGATCTTGTGGTCCACCCATGACAATCAATAAATCGATGCCATGAGCATCATATGGGAGCTTTTCACCTGCATAAACACGGGAAAAAGTGACGTCATGACCCCGTACTCTTGCCCATGTTTCATAGGCCCCCGGTGCTTCAAAACTTTCATGTACGATGAAGTGTACTCGCATTGGCATATGCTCCTGTCAAACTTATGATAATCTTCTTTTTTACGTCTCACCCAGCCAATATTGTTCCAGACTGGATGTTTCAACCTGATTATCATACTTGCAGGGGCTGAATCTGAAATGCCAGGTAGTATAGATAAAGCGCCAAGACACGATGACGCCACAGGCTGGTCAGGCACCGCCATATGCTATCAACGCGGGGAAGCTGATCCTCCTCATTATCATATTGAAGGACAACTGCTCTTTGCCACCAGGGGAGTTATGCTGGTTGAAACGGAGGGAAACCGCTGGGTAATACCTCCTCAGCGCGCGTTATGGATACCGCCTCTTCAGATCCACAGTTATAACCTGCTATCGCAGACAGACCTGCGCGCCATCTATTTCAGCAGCAACCTTATCGCTGAATGCACGAACTTTACGAAGAGTAAGCACGTGCACGTCATTACCGCTACCGCGCTGGTGAAAGAATTGATAGCCGGGTTATTCAGTGAGGACTATAGCGAAGCGGGTCAACGGAAAATGGCCCTGTTGCTTCTGGAGATCCTCAGCGAGGCAACCCCCTTAACTGCGCAACTTCCTATGCCCCGTGATGAGCGCTTATTCTGTGCAGCCAGAGAGATAATGGTCAGCTATCGCTGGGAAGCGTCGCTTAGTGAGCTGGCTCATATCGCCACAATGTCTGAACGTACCTTCTCGAGACTGTTTATCAGGGATACAGGATTCAGTTTCAGAACCTGGAAGCAAAGAGCCAGGATTTGTGCTTCGTTAGATCTTCTCGCCAATGGCATGCCCATTAAGCAGGTCGCTTACCAGCTTGGATTCTCATGTCCGGCCGCATTTACAGCGGCTTTTCGTGCCATTTTGGATTCCACACCCCGTAATTTTTTGCCGTAATTTCATGAAAAATCCCTGGCGGAGCACAAATGATGAAGCGTCAGATCCATGCCACCGCGTCGGTGCTTGCAGCCCTTTTTCTGGCCACGTTCTGGACTTCGACGCTGATAACGGCACTGCCAGTTGACTGATGCAGCATACATATTCTGCATGCTGCAAAAACAGGAAAACAAAAAGAATAAAAATATCAAACCGGTACCCACTGCCGGTTACCGGATTGTCACGGAAAGAGCCGATACCGGGTTGCCGGAAGGTTATCTTTTGCCGATGTGACCAATTTCTACGCCAGCTGAGAGGCTTCTGCCAGTAAGGCCGCCTGCACGGCAGGACGGGCATAAATATTTTCCCTATAGGCCGTTAATACAGGCCAGCGATTCAGTTCGATGGAAAAGAATTTACACCAACCCAGCACGGTGAAAAGGTAAGCATCGGCAACGCTGAACGACGGGCCCGTCAGATAGGCATTTTCATTGAGCGTATCCTGCAGAAAATCGAACCGCCGGAAGAGTTTTTCACGAAAAATCGACCTGACGTCTTCAGGCAGGGTTGAGTTGAAAAGCGGTGCGGATCCCGCGTGTATTTCAGTGGTGATAAAGTTTAGCCACTCCTGCAGGCGCACTCGCGCCCAACTGTCCGCTCGCGGTGCCAGCCCTCTTTCCGGCTTCAGGTCAGCGAGGTACTGCACAATTGCCGGACCTTCGGTCAGTATCTGGCCATTGTCCAGTTCCAGTGCGGCGACATAACCTTTAGGGTTAATGGTACGGAAGTCACGTCCGTCAGCGGTGAGTTTGCTTCTGTTGTCCACTTTAACCAGTTCAAATTCAAGCCCGAGTTCACGCAGTACGATGTGTGGTGAAAGCGAACAGGTATCCGGGGCGTAATAAAGTTTCATTATCTCTCCGATAAAATTGAAAAGCTGTTTAACAATGTGCTGTGCGTTCCTGAACACACTGTGCATAATGTGTTTCCTGCTGTAAAATTAATGATTAACAAATTAACTATTAGATGAGCTACTGATACGCATGATGAATCTTGTGCACTGGCGCTTACTGGTAGCCGTTGCGGATGCCAGTAATATCTCACGCGCCGCTGAAGAGGTAGGAATGACTCAGTCCGGCGCCAGTCAGGCTATCGCCCAGTTAGAGGCTTCACTTGGGTTCCCGGTGTTCACGCGGGAGCGTCGGCACATCGGCGTCACCGCACTGGGTGAGCAGGTTATTGAACAGGCAAGGAGAATGCTTGCGAGCCTGAATGCGATCCGCGTGCTGGCTGATGAAAGCCGCGGTCTACATGGCGGAAGGATTCGCCTCGCCAGTTTTCCCTCAGTGACTTCCACATTTCTTCCTGGACTGCTGCGCGACTTTAAACGCCTGCATCCGGGCACAGAAGTGGTGGTACTGGAAGGTACGGATGAGGAAGTGGAGGAATGGATTGCAGCAGACACTGTTGAACTGGGTGTGGTGATGAACCCTGTACCGGGAAGAGCAGACGTGGTTTTGGGGCAGGATGCGTGGGTAGCGGTAATGCCATCCCACCATTTGCAGGGGCGCAATGAAAGGGCGCATGGCATAACGCTAGAGGAACTGGCCGACCAACCCTTTATTCTCGCGACAGGCGGATGTGTCGTTAATGGAAAAAGCCTGATGGAGCAGGCAGGCTTGCACCTCTCCGATGTACGCGTAAAAGTACGGGATTGGGTCAGCGCCTGCATGCTGGTGCGTGAAGGCATGGGGGTGGCGCTGGTGCCTGAATCTGCCCTGCCAGATGAATTGCGGGGCCTGTGCGTGGTACCGGTGACACCTTCTATACACCGTGAATTTTGTCTCGTATGTTCGCCATCTGGAAAATCTTCCGGTGCGACGCAGGCATTACTGCAAGGGCTGCGTAAAGGAGGATGATTAGCTATCTATCCTATCAACAAAGAGCACTGGGTCAGTGTGATCCTTTCCGGACCCTTGTCGTCCGGGGAAATACACGAGCTGCTTGCCGACAGCCATGAATTAACGTCCTGATAATATATTCAAGGATTGATATACATGTGCTGACAAATAGTAAGCGGGCAAACGCGAGTTGACTTTACGCTATCGCTACTTTAAAAAGATCTGGCAGCTATAAAATTTTCAGGGGAAATTAGCGCATGCAACTGCAGGATAGCCTTCAACAGGAAGTTATTACATCTGTAAATAAATCACTTACCTTTGATGTTTTGTATCAGGTTATCAGACCGGATATATCAACGTTTATTGCTGCAAGCTCGAAACTGCCATTAAAAAACCTTGATTACTGGGAATGTATGATCCGTTGGACAATTTCATCGTCACTTCAAACATCTCATCCACAATACGCAAGATTTAAGAATTACCTGATTGGTTCTCTCAAATGGCTGGATGTTTGTAATGCTGATGGTTTCAGGCGGGAAAAAGCATTAAGGACATTATCAGGCGGAGCACCAAATAGTTTTTTATTTGCTTTGGTCGTCCGGAAACTTAATGACTGGGTTCCTCAGGTAAGAGAGGCTGCACGTGATGTATTACCATTAATCGCTGAATGTTCAGACCCGGAGATTATCGTTGATGTCTTGTTTATAACGCTCCCCTACTGGAATTCATGGGGGAGAATGGGTGATAGAGAAAAAGATATTCTGATGAAAATTATTTTAATGGAGAAAGTAACCGAGTCTCTTAAAAAACGGCTTATTTATTCCACGTCGGGACCTGTTGCCACTGTATTTATGCAAGCCGGTCGTATAAATGCATTAGACGCCTTTCTGACAGAGATTGCAGAATCATCGGTTCAACCCACCCTGCGAGCAAAAGCATATCGTTGTCTGTTTGAAAGCAAATTCGTTTGGGCTGAGGGAATGACATGGCAGTGGATTGACAAAGCATACGGCATAAGACGCAGCGTTCCTGTTTTAAAGGAGCGAATAATAGATACCAAAAGGCCTTTTCTTGAGAATTTAAAAATGGCAACCATTGACCGTTCACCTATTGTTCGGCGTATAGCAGGAGAAATGCTAATCAAGGAATTAGATCATATTGGAGATGAAGCATTCAGACTGGCAAAAATACTGGCATCAGATACATCGCTATCAGTATCGGAACGAGGGAGGTACGCATTGGCCGACTTAGGAAAACGTACGTGACACTGTCACTAATAATATTATGCAATACATGTAAACTATGCTCTGCATGAGCAAGGCCGTTATCGTATTGACGACTTTATCCGCTATTTCAGTAAGTTTCCCGCTATATTTTCATACACGTTTTATCACTTATCCCACTGCTAACCCGACGCCGTAGATATTTCCGTAGCGAACGGGACTCATTTTGTTTCACTTATTGCGGTAAATAATTGCCGGGTGTAATCCTGCTTGGGCTGCGTGATCAATGCCTCTGCCTCCCCGGTTTCGATAATCTCTCCATCCTTCATAACGATGACGCGATGACTCATATGGAGCACTACGCCTGGGTCATGTGAGATTAGCAGAATGGCCAGGCCCAACTGGTGTTGCAGGGTTTTCAACAGGTCCAAAACCTGCGCCTGGGTCGTGACATCCAGTGCTGAAACTGGCTCATCGCAAATCATGATATCAGGATCAGAGGCCAGCGCCTGGGCTATTGCCACACGTTGCCGCTGCCCACCTGAGAGTGTCTGCGGGCGACGTGTCAGTAATTCAGGAGACAGCCCTACCTGCTTCATCAGCAGCAGTATTTTATTCTCTATCTCTTCCCGGTTCAGACCTGGGATGAGCTTTAATGGCTGACGGATGATTTGCCCAATTGTGTACTGGGGGTTGAACGAGCCAAGCGGGTCCTGTGTGATAGTCTGAATTCGTCCCCGCAACGGGCGACGTTGTTTTTCAGACATGCTGCTCCAGGCCTGATTGTTAAGCCTGACCTCACCGGAGTGGGGGGACTGCAACGCGAGTAAAATCTTGCCAAGTGTCGTTTTCCCGCATCCTGACTCGCCGACCAGTCCCAATGTCTCTCCCCGGCGCAGCGACAGAGAGACCTGCTTCAGAACCTGGTGTGTTGAACCATCACCACGGGGATAAGCCAGTGACAGGCGATCGGCACGAAGCACCACCTGTTCAGAAGCCGCCTTCATCCTGGGATCGGGCACGTTGCCCGATGTTGAAAGCCAGCGGTGACGGGTATGAACGCCGGGAATAGCACTTAATAGTTTCCGTGTATAGGGATGCTGTGGTGCCGCTAAAACCCGGGCTGCTTCGCCCTGTTCAACACCGATACCCTGTTGCATCACCAGTACGCGATCGGCGATTTGTGACACGACGGACAGATCGTGGGTAATCAACAATACCGCGTGCCCGCGATCCGCCAGTTGGCGAAACAAAAGGAGGATATGTTGTTGTACCGTCACATCCAGGGCAGTGGTGGGTTCATCTGCAATCAGCATCTGTGGCCCCGCTGCCAGTGCGGAGGCTATCAGGGCGCGCTGCCTCAGGCCGCCGGAAAGCTGATGGCTGTACTGCTGCATACGATGATGGGGGTCAGGAATGCCTGCGGAGGTGAGCAGCCCGGCGACCTGGCGATCAATATCCCGTCGTGGCACACGCCGATGCAACTGTAGCGCCTCTGCCACCTCCTGCCCGATGGTGCGTAAAGGATCGAGAGATGTCAGTGCATCCTGTAAGACAAAACCAATCTCTTTACCACGCAGGGCTTTCCACTGAGGATCTCCTGAGGCAAGCAGATCCTGTGCTTTGCCATCCGCTGTTGTCAGTCGCAGTCGTTGTGCGTCAACGCTGGCTTTTTCACCTGCCAGCCCAACCAGTGCGCGCGCGGTGACCGACTTACCCGAACCGGATTCCCCGACCAGTGCCAGGATCTCACCCGCATACAGGTTAAATGACAGTCCCTTGACCACCTCGACATCCGCGAAGCTTACCGTGAGATGCGATACCTCCAGCAGCGGGTTAGCAGGACGGTTGTTCTCCATAATGGTTACGCTCCTTTTGACGCAATTGTTTGTAAGCGGCGGCCGGCCAGTGTGAGCGCAATCACCGACAGCGCCACCACGCTCGCGGGCAGCAGGCTTATCCATGGCGCAATGTCGAGAAAGTCACGGCCGTCAGCCAGCAACGCCCCCCATTCTGCGGTAGGCGGCACCACCCCCAGGCCCAGAAAGCTCAACGCAGACGCGCTCAGGACAGCCTGACCAATGCCGATGGTTAACACAATCAGCAACGGGCGCAGCGAGTTGGGAATAATATGCCGCATGATGATGGTGAAAGGCGTTTCGCCGAGGGCGATGGCTTGTTGCACATAACCCGATAGTCGCACCTGGAGGATTTGTGACCGTAGCAGCCGCGCATACCCCGCGATACCCGATAAACCCACTGCCAGCAGCGTATTGGACGGGCCGCGCCCCAGTACGGCGATCACCAGCAATGCCAGCAATAGTTCCGGGAAGGCCAGCAGGATATCCAGCAGGCGCACCACCATAAACCGTATCGGACGGGGCCCCAATGAGGCGATTACACCAAGCAGAATCCCGCCACAGCCCGCAATCAGGGTGGCGCCAACACCAATACTCAGCGACAAC
Organism: Rahnella perminowiae; assembly: GCF_019049695.1. Lineage (NCBI taxonomy): Bacteria > Pseudomonadati > Pseudomonadota > Gammaproteobacteria > Enterobacterales > Yersiniaceae > Rahnella > Rahnella perminowiae. The sequence goes on along the minus strand of NZ_JAFMOT010000177.1, from coordinate 122,622 downwards.
GCTGATCCGTATATCACGCGGGTGTAAACGTCACGTCCCAGCGCGTCGGTACCGAACCAATGGTGTAGCGAAGGCGGCTGCAATATGGCCTCCATGTCCATATCATCCGGCAAGCTGTGGGTAAACCAGTACGGTGCAATGGCAATCAGCACCAGCAATACAATGGCTATTGCCGGGAGCAGGCTTTTTAACGTGAGTAACGGGTGCGCCGGGCGCGATCTGTCACGCTGACGGTTAAGGATAAGGGCCGGATCGCTACTCATATCAGAATGACCTGTTACGAAGACGAGGATCGATGAACAGATAAATCACGTCCATCAGCAAGTTTATGACGATAAATAACAATGCTGAAAGCATTACCAGACCAAGGATAAGCGGCATATCGCGGCTGGCAATGGCCTGAAGCGTGATTTTACCCAACCCGGCGCGGCCGAAAACAGTTTCGGTCAGGATGGATCCGCTGAGCAGATTCGCCAGCATGGTCCCGGTCAGTGTAGAAGCGGCAAGCGATGCATGACGCAGTCCGTGGCGCAGGCGTAGCAACGTCTCGCCCGCGCCACGGGTACGAACCGTCATGGCAAACGGCTGTTGCAGGGCCTCTTCCAGACCGTCACGCAGCACCTGACTGAGGATGGCTGTCAGTGGCAGGCTCAGTGCGATAATCGGAAGCACCAGCGAAACCCAGCCGTCGTTACCCGTTACCGGAAACCAGTTCAGGCGGAAACTGAAAATGCTCAGCAGAATAATACCAATCCAGTAGACCGGTGTACTCAGCAGACAAAGTTCCAACCCGGAGAACAGTGCGCGCAGTGGCCACCAGCGCCCGGAGGTCGCCAGAGCGTTGAGCGTAGCCAGTAATACCGCCAGCAGAAGCGCGCAACCTGCCAGTGTCTGGGTCTGTATCAGCGCGGCAGTAATGACTGTGGTTACCGGTGCCCGGAACTGGAAACTCTCACCGAAATGGCCCAGCAGCGCCTGGCCGCAATAATGCAAATACTGCGCCCAGAGAGGCTGGTCCAGCCCAAGTTTCGCCGTCATCGTTGCGCGCCAGACATCATCAACGACGTTCTCGCCGCCGCTCATGATAAGTATCGGATCGCCAGGTATCAGTTTGATAGCTATAAACGTCAGCGTGGCCGCTCCCCACAGGACGGCAATAATGGAGAGCAGGCGGTGCAGGACAATTTTTGCCATATCAGTTGCTCAGCCAGGCATCATAAAAGTTAGGTTTAGCGTTGGTAGCCCAACTGATACCCTGGACTTTTTTGCTGATCCCCAACTGATACGCCGGTATGTACAGCGGAACGACATAGGCCTGATCAATCACCTGGCGCTGGATATCACTGTATATCTGTTTCCGTTGTGCATCAGGAGCACCAATTGCCAGCGTTAGTTTATCGTCCAGTGCATTAACGTGACTGTAGTTGGCACCTTTAGGTGGGATGTAGGCTGAGTGGAAAACGGTACGCAGAATATCCGGTTCGGCGCGCACGTAGAAATTCGAGACGATATCGTAGTCGTTGCTGGCGGTACGTGCGCTGAAGATACCACTGTCAACCGGATCAAACTGAAGGTTAAAACCGGCTTTCTTCACCTGGAACTGGATGGCCTGGAACAGGGTGACATCCGCGCTTTCGGTCGATGCCGGGTCATAGAGAAAATGCACGGTCAACGGCTGCCCCGGGCTGAGTTGTTTTGCAGGCTGGGCTGCGGAAACGCGGGCGTTAGCGTCGTAATAAAGTGTTTGTGGCCCCAGCACGCTATCCGCAGGTTTCAGCGTACCAAAGAAAGCGACTTTTACCGCAGAAGCGGGATCGACCGCATGCAGAAACGCCTGCCGGACGTTAACGTCGCTGAACGGACCTTTAGACGTATTGAGGTACAACACCCGTGGAATGCCCGGATTTTCTTTGGTCAGAATACTGACTTGTGGATTACGCTGAAGTGCACGGACATTGGCGGGAGGAACGGCATCAATGGCCTGCACCTGCCCGCTGGTTAATGCGCCCAATCGGACAGAGGATTCCGGCAGATATTTAAAGTTAATGGCGGAGAGCCATGCAGGACCCTGATGGTGCGCATAGCCCGGCCCCCATTGATAATCATCACGGCGTGTCAGCTGGCTGCCGTTGCCCTTGACGAAGGATTTAAGGATAAAAGGCCCCGATCCCACGACGGTGTTGCTGGTATTTGGGGTGTTCTTCAGATAGGTCGGTGATTGTATACCGAGATAAGGCAGACTCAGACCCTGCAACAGTGGCGCAAACGGCGTCTTATAGTGGATCACCACGGTAAAATCATCCGGTGTGGTGATGCTGTCGATCGGGCCAAGCAGCGATTTTGCATAGCTTGAGGTAGTTTTGGGATCCAGGATGCGATCCAAATTATATTTAACCGCCTGCGCGTCCAGCCGGGTTTTGTCGCTGAAGGTCACGTCCTTGCGCAGGTGGAAGGTATATTGCGTGTGATTGTCGTTAATCTCCCAGCGCAAGGCAAGCCACGGGGTAAAACGGTTATCCTCGGCTTGCCCTACCAGCGAGTCCACGACATTACGGGTGATCAAGGCCGTGACTGAGTAACCGGTAATGGAAGGATCGATGATAGGGGTGTCGCTACCTAAGGCGACATTTAATGTCCCGCCCGATACAGGCGATTCTGCTGCGTGGGCCGTTGCGACCAGTGCCGCTAATAATAATCCTACTGCCGCTTTTTTTTTCATTATTCCTTGCTCCGGGGTATTCAGGCTCTGAGGGTATGACCTCACCCTACAAAGTTGAAGATGCTCATAAAAGTAATAAAAAATGCTATTTATATCTAATTTGAGAATATGGAAGGATGCATACGGATCTGCGCTTCCCGCATACCCTGATTCAGGCGCGCTCAAAAACGGTGGCGATCCCCTGGCCCAGCCCGATACACATCGTGGCGAGGCCAAATTGCCTGTCACGCTGTTCCAGCAGGTTGATTAATGTGGTGGTAATGCGGGTTCCGGTGCATCCCAAAGGATGGCCGAGTGCGATGGCGCCGCCATGTTGATTAATCTTGTCGTCGATCTGGTCAAGCAGACCCAGCCCTTTAATGCAGGACAACACCTGCGCGGCGAAGGCTTCATTAAGCTCAAACAGGTCGATATCTTCGATGGATAGCCGGGCGCGTTTCAGTGCTAATTCGCTGGCCGGAACGGGGCCGTAACCCATGGTTGAAGGCTGACTGCCCACCACCGCCATGGCACGTATACGGGCGCGTACAGGCAGGCCATGTGCACGTGCATACGACTCGCTGGCCAGTAAGACTGCTGATGCGCCGTCTGCCAGTGACGACGACGTCCCTGCAGTGACCGTTCCCGTATGAGGATCAAAAACGGGTCGCAGATTATTGAGACTGTCCAGGCTGGTTTCCGGGCGGATGACCTCATCTTTTTGATGGCGAACCAGTGCGCCATGAGCATCATGGCCGTGGGTAGGCACGATCTCTCCGTCAAAAAGCCCCTTAAGACTTGCATGTGCGGCCCGCTGATGGGAACGCAGCGCAAATTCATCCTGCATTTCCCGACTGATATTATGCATTTTTGCCAGTAGCTCCGCCGTGAGCCCCATGTTGCCTGCCGCACGGGCAACGGTTTTACTCAGGGCGGGATGAAAATCAATGCCATGGGTCATCGGAACATGGCCCATATGTTCAACCCCCCCGGCGATACAAAGAGTAGCGTCACCAACCATGATGGCCCGCGCGGCATCATGTAACGCCTGCATGGACGAACCGCAAAGCCTGTTCACCGTCGTCGCAGGCACCGTGTGAGGTATTTCCGCCAGCAGTGCCGCATTACGGGCGATATTAAATCCTTGCTCCAGCGTTTGCTGTACGCATCCCCAGTAAATATCGTCAATGTTTGTTGACGACAGTCCGGGTTGTCTGGCCAGCAGCTCGCGCATCACATGTGCTGAAAGGGCTTCTGCGCGGACATGGCGAAATGCACCTTCACGGGCGCGGCCCATCGGCGTTCTGATCGCATCTACAATAACGACATTTTCCATTGAATATTCCTTATGCCAGTACGCTGCGTTGAGCATCGGCGGTGGGATGAGGATAAAACGGTGCACTCTGGTGAGCAGGGGAAAGCAGCAATGCAGGTAACTGATAGAGGCCACCCAGCGCGCTAAAGTGCCGGGCCGCGCGGTTAAAGTTTGCCGTACCCCGGGTATCGACATAACGGCATGCACCGCCGCGATAAACCGGGAACCCCAGTCCCTGAATCAATGCGGTATCTGCTTCAGCAGCGGAGCCGATCACGCCTTCTTCAAGGCAGCGGATAACTTCATTCACCATCGGGATCATCATGCGATCGATAATGTCATCTTCGCTCAGCGGCAAAGGGGGAGACTGCAGTGCGGCCAGCTTCGTCTCAAAATCTTTATCTGCCACACGCTGGCTGCGGCCCTTCTTGTCCTGCTGATAGCGATAAAATCCCTGTCCTGTTTTTTCTCCCAGACGCTGATGTGCGTGAAGAAAATCAATAATTGCCGTGGTATCGGCGTTAAAACGCTCGGGCCAGGCGGCAGAAAGCTGTTTAAAAATGGCGTGTGCGGTATCGATCCCGATAACATCCAGCAACCATGCCGGGCCCATTGGCCAGCCAAAGGCATCTTCCATTACCCGGTCAATATGGCGGAAGCTGATGCCATCACGCACCAGCATCAGCAAACCGCTCAGGTAAGCGAAGAGCACCCGGTTGATAAAGAATCCCGGCCTGTCTTTGACGATCACGGGGGTCTTTCCCAGCCTCCTGGCATAGGCCACCACGGTTGCCAGCGTGGCATCCGAGGTGTTTTCACTGCGAATAATTTCCACCAGCGGCATGCGCTGCGCCGGATTAAAGAAATGCAGGCCGCAAAATTGCGTCGGTCGTGTCAGTCCGCGTGCCAGTTCACCAACCCCAAACGTTGAGGTATTGGTGACCAGCACGGTGTCCCGGGCAATGTTTTGCTCTGCCGCGGCCAGCACGAGGGCTTTTACCGCTTTATCCTCTACCACGGATTCAATCACTATCCCGGCCAGATCAAGCCCTTTATAGCCTGCTGTTACGCGTATGTCTGACAGCACGCGGGCCATGTGATTTCCGTCAATCTGATTTTTCGCCAGAAGCTGGTTAAGCCATTTTTTAGGAGCATCCAGCGCAGCGAGCTGGGATTGCGGTCTGTTAGCGTGTATCAACGCGGGTACGCCATGCAAAGCAGAAAGATAAGCGATTCCCTTACCCATAATCCCGGAGCCCAGTACCGCGACCTGTTCAACAGGCTGACCATATGCCGCCAGCGTTTCTGCCCGTCTGATGACCTGTCTTTTGCTGAGGAACGCCCCGATAGAGGACTTTGCTTCGTCCGTGCGCGCCAGCCTGAGAAACTGCTGGCGTTCGGCGTCTGAGGCTTCGCGGTGGGCATGGGAGGCTGAAAACTCGACAGTACTGATAGCAGCAACCGCGGCCGCCTTATACTTCTGTACCGAATTTTTTACCCCTGCAGACGCATGGAAGAATGTCATAACAGACTCTGTTGTGCTCAGGCGCAGCGGGGCCTGTTTTTCACGCCGTGCGACCCGCCAGTCCAATTCACCCTGCGAAGCACCGGTCAGCATATGTGTCGCCGCACTCAGGAGTTGCGACTGAGCGATCCTGGCATCGATCAGGCCCAGTTTCAGGGCGCGGTCGGCATCAGAAGACTGGCCGGTGGTGATAAGCTCCAGGGCATGATCGACCCCCACCAGACGGGGAAGTCGCACTGTGCCGCCAAAGCCCGGAATGAGACCCAGGCTCACTTCCGGCAGGCCCAGACTTGAAGCCGGTGTGGCGATGCGAAAATCGCAGGCCAGCGCCAGTTCACAGCCCCCGCCCAGTGCCGCGCCGTCAATCGCTGCAAGCGTGGGGAAGGGCAAATAATTAAGTAAGTCTAACGATTTATTAGCGTTGTTGATCCAGACGTCGAGGCTATTATCCTGCCGATATTGCAAACTATGTAATTCATACAAATCGGCACCGAGATTAAAGTTATTTTTAGCCGAGCGAATTAATAGCCCCTTAATTTCATTATGATTGCGAGCTATAGTTAATGCTGCATAGAGTTCCTCAAAGAAAACGGAATTCATGGTATTAACTTTGGCTGCGGTGCTATTCAGAACCAGCTCTGCTAACCCATTATCCAGCCAGTTAACGGTCATTTCACGGCCATGAAAAAGCATTTTTACACCTCATTTATTCGGGTGAAAGAAAGCCAGCGACAAGGATTTAATCGTCACAGTATTTGCTGAGCCTTTATTCGGCTTAATAATGATTAGCACAAAATAGATGAAGGGTTTAAATGCCGATTTTGATGTTTAATATACAAAAATGTAGAGTGTTAATTAAAAATTTTATTATGTTTTTCCGGGTTATTATATTAAGAATTGGCATTTAACTTTCTTTACATTCTGATGCAAGTTTATTCCAACTTAACTAAAACGGGACAAACTGCATGAATACCTGGAGTAATATTAAGAAAGCCGTTCAGATCAGTAACAGCTTCTGGCAGGTAACACAGGACTCAGGTTTATCGAACCTGGCAATCACCAATCTTGGCAATGGTCATCATCAGCAAGTCAACAGTGATCACCGCTTTGTGAATATGTCCTCATATTCTTATCTGGGGCTTGATTCACACCCTGAAATTCTCCGGCAGGCCATTGCCGCCTTGCAAAGTAATGGTTCGCTCAATACCTCCACCTCGCGCATACGCATCCAGTTTGAGCTACTGGGGCAAGCTGAGCAGGCGCTGGCCGATCTTATTGGTGCTGACGTGATTACTGTCGCCTCCTGTGCCGCTGCTGCTCAGGGTATTTTGCCGCTGGTTGCATCCGGGGCGCTGACGGAGAATCAACCGCCGGTGCTGGTCTTCGATAAAAATGCTCATTTCTGTCTTAACATCATGAAACCGGTATGCGCTGATGAAACCGAAGTCATTACCATTGCTCATAATGATCTGGAACAACTGGAAGCGATCTGCAAAAAATATCCGCGCGTGGCCTATGTGGCAGATGGGGTTTACAGCACCGGTGGCCAGGCTCCGGTAAAAGAACTTCTGCATTTACAGGAAAAATATGGCCTGTTCCTGTTATTTGATGAGGCTCATGGCCTGTCTACTGTGGGTAAACTTGGCCGGGGACTTGTACTGGATACGCTCGGAGAAATTAATGACCGGACGGTCATTATTACTTCTCTCAATAAGGGGTTTGGTGCTTCGGGAGGGGCGGTGTTTATTGGCCGGCGACCTTATAACGAACAGCGTACGCTCATTTCTCGCTTTGCCGGTCCATTCCTCTGGTCACAACGTATCAATACTGCCGGGCTCGGTGGGATCCTGGCGTCGGTCGCCCTTCATCACACTCAAGAGCTGACGCAATTACAGAATCAACTGCAGCAAAATATCGAATATTTTGATTCGCTGATTGCAAATGACAATCACAATGACGGGCTGCCAATACGTTTTATTCAGATAGGTTCCGAGGAAGCGACCATCTCAATCGCCAAAACGCTATTTGAACGTGGTTTTTATACCTCTCCGATTTTCTTCCCGGTCATTGCGCGCGGTAAAGCAGGTTTGCGCATTATGCTACGTTCAAACATCAGCCGCAGTGAGATTGCGGAGTTTGCCGGGCACGTCAACCAGTTGCGAGCGAACTATGAATGAATCTGAAAGTTACCGTGTTCCGGCCGTGGACACGCTTTCGTTGAGGATCATGTCGCTGGCCTGTCTGGTCGTGTTCATGACGCAGATGGCGACCACCATCTACCTTCCTTCACTTCCGGTCGTGATGCGGGAGCTTGGGATGACCCAGAGCGCGACAGAGTTGTCGATCTCGATTTTCGTCGTCGGCGCGGCGGTGCCCGTTATTTTCTGGGGAGCGGCGGCAGACCGCTATGGACGGCGCATCTCACTGACATTATCGCTGGTGTTATTTATCGGCACCAGCCTGCTGCTGGCGTGGTGCAGGGACGCTAACCTGCTTCTGGTTTTACGTGCCTTGCAGGGGATCGGCGCGGGGGGAGCCGCGATTATCGGGCGCATTCTGGTTAAAGATAACTGGAGTGGTGCGGAACTGGCAAAACGACTTTCCGTATTGTCGGTAGCGTTTATTACCGCGCTGGGCGGCGGACAGTTTATCGGCGGACTTATCAGCTATTACCTGCACTGGCAGGTTGCCTTCCTGGTGCTGGCCGCCACCGGCTTTGTTGCGCTGCTTTTCTCACTGACGGTGCCGATGGCGTATGCCGAACCTGCCAGGATCAGCAAGGGTATGGCGCACGCCTACTTAACCATTCTGCGGCGCCCAGGTTTTTTCTGGCCAGCGTGCGTGGGAGGGCTGGGCTTTGCCACGACCGTGACATTGCAGGAAGTCAGTCCGTTTGTCATGCAGCAGAGTTTTGGTCTGGAGGTGACCAGCTTTGGTCTCTTTGGCCTGCTTATCGGCATCTCCTATCTGGCCGGCGCATTGACGGTAAATCGCATCGTGCACGCTACGGGAGTGGTCACCTTAATGCGTCGTGGCTCGTTGATGGTCGCGATCTCCGCGCTGGCGCTGCTTGTTCTGTGGTGGGCTGGGCTACTTAGCCACACATCGGGACTGGTTATTTTTATCCTGCTGTATTGTCTGATTATTTTCGGCCAGGCGGTGATGTTCCCAAGCAGCATGTCGGCGGCGGTGAACGATGGTAAGGATTTCGGTGCTTACGCGATGGCGCTGTGCGGGTTTCTGCAGCAGGGGATGGCGGGAATTGCCTCCTCATTTGCCGTGCTGCTGGAGCATCACGGCACATGGACGCTGGCCATCTTGCTGACCGGACTGGCGAGTTTTCTGATCGCCCGGTTCAAAGTCCACGCTTAATTTCTAAGAGAGGCACCATGGCGACAATTGCAGCACGTCATTACACCGATAATCCGACGTTTCGTGAAAACCAGCAGGCATTTGCCCGGATGCAGCAGCCAATAGATGAAGCGCGGCAAGCGGCGCTCCAGGGAGGAGGGGAGGCGGCTCGTCAGAAACAGGCGGCGCGTGGCAAACTTTCAGCCCGTGAACGTATCGCCCTGCTGATTGACGTAGGCAGCGCCTTTGTTGAAATTGGGCAGTTGGCTGCTCATCAGGTATATGAACATTCGGTGCCGTCGGCCGGGATCGTGACCGGTATCGGTATTGTTAAAAATCGCGCAGTGGCGATTTACGCCAATGATGCTTCGGTAAAAGGCGGCGCATATTATCCGCTGACATTGAAGAAGCATCTGCGCATGCAGCAGATTGCCCGTGAAATGGCACTTCCCAGCGTCTATCTGATGGACTCGGGGGGCGTTTATTTGCCGCTTCAGGAAGAGATTTTTCCTGATGAACATCATATCGGGCGCATTTTTCGCAATATTGCTGAAATGTCCGCGGCGGGTTTACCCCAGATCGCGGCGGTGTTGGGTTCCTGTACCGCAGGAGGAGCATATATACCCGCAATGTGCGACGAAACGGTGATTGTCAAAGACAACGGCACTATTTTCCTCGGCGGCCCGCAGCTGGTGCGTGCTGCAACGGGGGTAATTGTTGATGCCCAGACCCTTGGCGGTGCCGATGTCCATACGCTGGATAGCGGTGTGGCCGACCACTATGCAGAACATGACCGTCATGCGTTGCACATTGTCCGTGACATTATTGCCCGCAGTGATGCCGGTAAGCTTGCGTCACCGCCGCTGGCGGCGGTTGAGCCGCTGTTCGATCCGCGCCAGATCCCTGGCATTATCAGCGCAAATCCGCGTGAACCTATCCCCGTTCGGGAGATTCTTGCCCGCCTGCTGGACGGCAGCGAGCTGACGGAATACAAAGCCCGCTATGGGCGCACGCTCATTTGCGGAACGGGCCATATCGGCGGTTTTCCGGTTGGGGTGTTGATTAATGACGGGGTGCTGTACTCAGAAAGCGCGCAGAAGGCGGCGAACTTTATCGAGCTGTGTGTACAGCGCAATATCCCCTTGTTGTTCCTGCATAACATCAACGGCTTCATGGTGGGGCCGGAGTATGAAGCCGGGGGCATTGCCAAACACGGAGCCAAAATGATGAATGCGGTCGCCTGCGCCCGTGTGCCTAAATTCTCTGTCCTGATTGGCGGCAGCTTTGGGGCGGGCAATCTGGCGATGTGTGGTCGCGCGCTTGGCCCGCAGCTCATGGCAATGTGGCCGAACGCGAAAATGTCTGTCGTCGGCAGCGAGCAGGCGGCAACGGTGATGGCACTGATGCGTGAGGAGCATTTAGAAAAAAAAGGCCAACCTTTCACCGCTGAAGAGGCTGAACGGGTCAAACAACCGGTCCGCGATGCTTATGACCGGCAGGGACAGGCATTGTATGTCGCTGCACGTTTGTGGGTGGATGCCGTTATTCTTCCCGAACATACCCGCGACTGGCTGGCGTTGGGACTTGCGCTTGCCCACCAGGCACCCCAGCAGACGACCCATTTTGGCGTTTTCAGGATGTGAACCATGTTGAATCGAATTCTTATTGCTAACCGTGGCGAGATTGCCCGACGTATTGCCCGCACCGCCAGAGAAATGGGTATTGAGTACGTAGCGGTTTATTCTGATGCCGATACCGAAGCCGATCATCTGTCAGGTGCAATACGGACCGTCAATATTGGTGGCCCGCTTGCCGCTGACAGCTATCTGAACATTGATGCGCTTGTGAGTGCCGCACGTCATTCGGGCTGTGATGCGGTTCATCCCGGCTACGGATTTTTATCTGAAAACCCGGAGTTTGCCGAGGCGGTTTCCCTGGCTGGGCTGACGTTTATCGGGCCGTCGGCGAATATCATCCGCGATATGGGCAATAAAATTCTGGCCCGGCAACAGATGGAAAAAGCGGGAGTGCCAGTACTCCCCGGATCGCAGGAAGCTTCTGAATCCTTCAGTGTGCTGAATGCGCTGGCTGAAGAAATAGGATATCCGGTGATCCTCAAGCCTGTCGCGGGTGGCGGGGGTAAAGGGATGCAGGTGGTGGAGCAGGCTGCTGAAATGCAGGCGGCCGTTGCCGCGGCCGTGCGTATCGCCAGGGCTAACTTTAACGATGGCCGTCTGATGATCGAACGCTATATCCATTCGCCGCGTCATATCGAAGTGCAGATCATGGGTGATAAGCACGGGCAGGTGGTGCACCTGTATGAAAGAGAATGTTCACTGCAACGGCGGCATCAGAAAATTATCGAAGAAGCCCCGGCGACGTCCATCTCTGCGGAGGTTCGCGAAGCAATGTTAAACGCGGCCGTCAACGGGGCACGGCAAATAGGCTATTTTAATGCGGGAACATTTGAGTTTATCGTTGCGCCTGACAACCGGTTTTATTTCCTTGAGGTCAACACCCGCCTGCAGGTAGAGCATCCGGTGACAGAAATGATCACAGGACTGGATCTTGTTGAGTGGCAGATCAAAATTGCGGCGGGCGAACAACTGCCCTTGTCTCAGTCGCAGATAGTCAGTAAGGGGCATGCTTTTGAGAGCCGTATATATGCTGAGGATCCGGACGATGACTTTACTCCCTCGCCAGGACCGGCCACAGTAACATGGCCGGAGACAGCCCGGACCGACAGTGCTTTCGACCACCATGGCGAGGTACCTGCGTTTTACGATCCGCTGATTGCTAAACTTATTGTCCATGCCGCAGATCGCGAGCAGTCCCGGCTTAAAATGGTGCAGGCACTGACTCAGACGTGGGTGTTTGGGGTGACGACCAACAGTGGCTTTCTCCTGGAATTATTAAACCATCCCCGGGTGATGGCCGGTAACCTGCATACCGGGTTAATTGACCAACTTCTTACGGGGCGTGACGTTTCAGTCGGGCCACTGGCTGCCTTTGCCAGCGCAGCTGCACTGCTGGCAAAGCAGGAAAGTGCAGGGCGTACCTCTTCCCCCTGGTACGGGCTACAGGGAAACAGTGACCGGCAGGCATTAGACCCGGCGGCACCCGCAGGAAAAATATATATCCGCTATCAGGGGAATGAAATTGCTGTCAACCTGCTGACGCTCGGTAATACCCAGGTACTGACGGCTATTGGTCCGGAGACATTCACCATCACTATCGCGCCGGTGGATCATGGCTGGGGCGGGCAGTGTGGTGATGTGAGCTGGCAGGGAAGAGAGAGAAAAGGGATCGTGGAAGTGATACTGGCGGGCAAGCGATACCGGGTCGATAGCCAGCTGCATCTGGAAGAGAATAACCGTTCGACTGGCAATGGCGTAACAGCCCCCATGCCGGGAACCATCGTATTTATCGCGGTAGAACCGGGCGCATTCGTTAAGGAAGGCGATACGCTTGCCATCGTCGAGGCGATGAAAATGGAAAACCGGGTGGTGGCAGTCACCGGGGGTGTGATTGCTGAGGTGCTGTGCGCAACGGGTGAGATCGTCAGTAGCGGGCAGCAACTTTTTACCCTTGAGGAGAGGCCGGGTTAATAACCGCATTTTCACACATTGGTTTATAGGGGTTACGGATGCCGGGGAACAGAATCGTAAACCTGGAAAGGTTTTTCAGAAGGCTTGAGACGGCGGATTTTAGTGTCGTTAAGATACCTTTGGTGGTCACGTCATTATCGAACCGCAAACTTTTGCGGATCCGGAACCTCATCACATATAACCAGCCAGGGACCGAACCCACCGGAATACGACTGCGGTCTTCTTCCAGAGATGCGCCACCAATTAAGACGTTGTCTGGATGGAGCATGTCGTAATCCCGGCAAATAAGAACGCCTTTGCGTCTGATGTTTTTAACCCGATCCACGTATTGCAAATATCAATCAATGCCAGGCTTAAAAAATAATGAAAAGGCGAGGCAATTATTGTTCAGACCCCCGGGAGACTTCGGCTGTTTCGCCACTCTCCTGCATGTACGCTGTGGTTGTCGTCTACTGAGAAACTGAGCGTAGCGGTGCCCCCGCGCGCAATCCCGCCATCACCATGTCGATGAGCCAGGTTAGCCGGGGCTGCCACTCATCATTAAAATCGAGCTGCCATATCCCTGCAATTGCCAGGAAAAAGTCGTCAGTGGTAACCCCCGGGTGGATAGTTCCCGCTTTCTTATTGGCATCAAGTAACAACTGAGCGGCAGCAATGACAGGGGCATAGCCTGCCTTTTCCGGACAGTCCCGCGAGAGCGATACCTCGCGAATGGCATTGGCCAGGCCTGCTTTGGTCATTGCATATTCGGCAAGGCGATTCATCCAGTCACGCAACGCCTGTTCGGGTGCGCAGGTCCGGAGCAAATGTTCTGCAAACTTTGTGACCTGCAACATCTCATAGCGATAAACCTCCATCACTAATACCTCCCGTGTCGGGAAGTTGCGATAAAAAGTGGCCTGCCCGACGCCTGCCTTCTTCGCGATCGTGCTTAGGGGCACGTCTGCGGAAACGGTCAGTTCCTGAAGTGCAACCGACAGAATACGCTCGCGGTTTTGCTGCGCGTCAGCCCGTGCCGGGCGACCCGTTTTTTGTTGCTGTGTCACCAGTCCTCCTGTCCACAATATTAAAACTTGCTTAACGGACAATTGTCCGTTAATTTTTTCCTGTCGGACAACTGTCCGTTTGGCATTCTACCTTTTTCATCAATCCGGAGAAACATATGAAAACTTCAGGTAATACGATCCTCATCACGGGTTCCACCTCGGGGATAGGGCTGGGCCTTGCGGTACGTTTTCATGAAGCAGGCAATAAGGTCATTGTAGCTGGCCGTCGCAAGGCTTTACTTGATCAAATCACAAACGATTACCCCGGCATCGAGGCCATTGAACTCGATATTGCCGATGCCGGTTCCATTACCCGGGCAAGCGAACTCGCGGCAGTGCGTTACCCCGACCTGAATGTTGTCATCAACAACGCCGGTATTATGTTGAGCGAAAATGTTTTGGATCAGGATGCAGTGAAGATTGCGCAACAGACTGTTGAGATCAACCTTCTGGGGACCATTCGTATGACTTATGCGTTCTTACCGCAGCTGGTTAAAAAGAATGACAGTGTCATCATTAATGTCAGTTCCGCACTGGCGTTTGTTCCGTTCCCTATTGCCATGACCTATAGCGCCACAAAAGCTGCGGTTCATTCATTCACTGAAAGCTTGCGTGTTCAGCTCGCCGACACTTCCGTACGCGTAATTGAGTTAGCGCCACCAGGCGTGCAAACCACATTGTTTGGTCAGGAAAGTGACGAGCATGCCATGCCGCTGGAAGACTTCATTAATGAGACGATCGACCTTTTGCATGCAGCAGAGCCCACACCTGATGAAATCATCGTTGAGCGCGCCAGATTTTTACGTACAGCCGGGGCGACGGGTCACTACGACAGCGCCCTTAAAATGCTTTCTGAATGGAAGGCTGCAGACTAAGAGCGTTCGTGGCAAAGAGTATGGGCAACCCCGACGCAGCAGATTAGTCACTCCATAATCGAACTGAAATGACCCCAAATCTGACGACCAAATTCTCCCGATGCGGAGGGAAAACTGAACATGCATCGGGAAGACTTTTCACGCTAGCTCGTTGAATTTAAATGATACAAAGGTTCGTTCAGTTTTATGAAAAACAAAAAGCCCGCTTAAGTTTCCTTAAGCGGGCTTCTCTAAATAATTAATGGTGCAATAAGTCACTTAAAAACTTCCTGGCACGTGGGTGTTGCGGATGATTGAAGAAGTTTTCCGGTTTGGATTTTTCCAGAATTTTCCCCTGATCCATAAACCAGATTGTGTCCGCCACGTCGCGGGCAAAATTCATTTCGTGTGTGACGCACATCATGGTCATACCTTCACGTGCAAGACTGCGCATCACATTCAGGACTTCACCGACCATTTCCGGATCAAGCGCCGACGTCGGTTCATCAAACAGCATCACTGGCGGTTTCATGGCTAATGCCCGGGCGATGGCAACACGTTGCTGCTGCCCGCCGGAAAGCTGTGCCGGATAGGCATTGGCTTTGTGTGATAATCCGACACGTTCCAGCAGTTCACCCGCGTGCTTGCGCGCTTCCTGACGTTTCACGCCGAGCACCTTTACCGGCGACATCATGATGTTGTCCAGCACCGAAACGTGCGGGAAAAGATTAAAGTTCTGAAAGACAAAACCGATACGCGTGCGCAACTGGTTCAGGCGGGTGCTGGTGCCATGAATATCCATGCCATCGAACAGGATCTGGCCCTCTTCAATAGGTTCCAGCCGGTTCACGGTGCGGATCAGCGTTGATTTGCCCGAGCCGGACGGTCCGCAAACCACTACGACTTCACCACTTCTAATTTCTGCACTCAGGTCGGTCAGCGCCTGATATTCGCCATACCATTTATTAACCTGATTAAATAAGATCATCGGTCGCATCGTCGTTCCTTATTATGGTTGAGTCTTCAGCAGTGGAGCCTTCGTCATTTTCTCCGCTTCCGGCATCCGGTTCTGTCGTTTGCGCGTGATACGGGCTTCAAGCTTATTGGCCAGCCACGTCAGGCTGAAACAGATGATGTAATAGCCAATCGCGACAATCGCGAAGACTTGAAAAGGTTTGGTCAGCAGTTGGTTATTCACCTGATTAGCGGCAAAGGTCAGCTCCGGCACGTTAATGACGTAACCCAGCGTGCTGTCTTTAATGATAGAAACCAACTGGCTGACCAGACTTGGCAGCGTGTTGTATAACGCCTGCGGCAGAATAATCAGACGCAGCGTTTTGAAATAACTCATCCCTAAAGCGCGCGCCGCTTCGTACTGGCCGCCCGGCAGCGCCTGAATGCCGCCGCGCACGATCTCGGCGATATACGCACTTTCATAAATCACCAGCGTACACAGCATAGTGCTGAAGCCGCTGATGTTGTGACCGATTAACAGTGGAACGCAGAAATACGTCCAGAACACCACCATCAGCAGCGGAATGCCGCGTAAGCCGTAGACCCAGCAGGCAGCGGGCCAGCTCAGCCAGCGGAAAGGCGATAAACGCGCCAGCCCGAGCAGAATACCCACCGGCAGTGCAAACAAAACGGCCAGCAGGGAAATCAGTAACGTACAAAGTATCCCGCCCAGTGGCCCCTGCGGGTATTGCCCCATCAGGAACAGCATCCCGTTGTCGTGCAAAATCGTGAACATCTCGAGCATGTGATTACCTCGCGTAGGCCCGCTGGAACCGGCGGGCCAGCAATGCGCCAGCACCCATCAGCAGCAGAGAGAAGAACAGATAACCGGCAGAGGCCACCAGATACGATTCGAAAGTCCGGAACGTCTGGTTTTCAATATCACGGGTCACGTAAGTCAGTTCAGCTACGCCAATGACCATAGCCAGACTGGTGTTTTTGAACAGTAAAACGGTGTGGTTGAGCAGTGAGGGCAGCGCGTTGCGGATGCCCTGCGGTAAAATAACCGAACGCAGCGATCGGGTGTAACTCATGCCCAGCGCGCGTGATGCTTCGGTTTGCCCTTCAGGAATAGCGCGTAATCCGCTGCGGATGTCTTCAGAGAAATACGCCGCCTGACACAATCCGAGCGCAAACATCGAGAACAGAAACTCGGCGTTGAAATCGTTAATCCACATCTGCACAGATTCCGGCAGCAGCGTCGGAATGGCGAAATACCACATCATCAGTTGAATAAGCGTCGGTACATTGCGGTGATACGACACATAGGCGCGGACGAAATATTCGGCGGCGCGTTTGTGCGTCAGCCGGATGACGACCAGCAGCAGGGCAATACACATCGCGAGCAGCCAGGACCCCAGCGCCAGCTTGAGGGTGACAACCATGCCATCGACGATCATCTGCCCGAACTGACCGGTCAGGACTTTGCTGAAATCGAGCGTCATCGTATTTTCACCCTCCTGAATGGTTGTACTGTGGGTTTATAGGAAAAAGATCACAGACCTTCGCCGGGGCGCATGGTGGAAAGACCACCGGGAACCTGCAACGTCGGGGTGATTTCGATGTTGCCGATGTTGACGGCAATCGGCGCAGAAACGGCAAACGCCACGCAATCGGCGATGTCTTTGGCTTCGGGCAGTTCAAAACCGTCAATGAAACGGCGGCGGGCTTCTTCGTGATCGCCGGAAACATTGCCGAAAATGTCAGTCGCCACGCGGCCCGGGCAGATTTCAGTGATGCGCACACGCTTGCCGTAGCAGTCAACGCGTAACTGGCGTGACAGGGCGTGAACTCCGGCTTTGGTGGCGTGATAAATCGAGTTGCCGCCGAAGTTATAAATCGCGGCAATCGAGGTGATGTTGATGACGTGGCCGCGATCGCGTTCCATCATGCCCGGTACCAGCAGGCGGCAAAGATGCAAAACGGCGCGCAGATTCACATCCACCTGCGTATCCACGGATTCTTCATCGGCGCTCAGGATAGAGCCGGGACGGGAAACCCCGGCGTTGTTCACCAGAATATCCACGCTGATCTCGCTGCACAGGCGCGTCACCGCGTCGAGGTCGCTGACGTCGAGCGCATGCGGAATACAACCGGTGCGGGCGGCGAGGGCGGCCAGTTGATCGGCGCGGCGCGCGACGGCATGAACGGTGATCCCTTCCTGACAAAGGCGTTCGACAATGGCTTCACCCATGCCGGCCGATGCGCCGGTCACCAGCGCGGTTTTGTAATCTGAAAATGGCATTGCGACTCTCCTGTTAAACCTCCGGCTCCATCATGTTCTGCCGGTGGGTGTTTTCTGACTGTATCCAGTAATTCTCAGACGGTATAAGACATAAACCGTGTGAGGCGATAAGAGGGGCTTATAACAGCGTGTTTTACCGTGCCATCTGGCGGCGTTGCCGGGCTGGGGGCATCAGCGCGATGTCCATTTCGGCAATAATTTCCCGCAGCGTATGCACCATTTCGAGGGATTCCGGCGTATCGCCGTGAACCAGAATCGATGTCGCATCCACCGGCAACGTCACGCCGTCGATGCTTTGCACCGTGCCTTCGCGCAGCAACTGCCGGATGCGCGCGCGTACCTGCTCTTTGTCATGAATAACCGCGCCCGGCAGCGTCCGGCTGACCAGCAGGCCGTTGCTTTCATAGGCGCGGTCGGCGAGAAACGTACCAATCACCGGCAAATCCAGCGCCCGCGCCATGCGTTCGACGGCGTTGCCGGGCATCGTGCTGATGATCATTTGTGCATCGAAATTCTTCACCGCCTGCAATAACACCCGTGCCAGCCGGGCGTCTTCGGACACCATATTGCCCAGCGCACCGTGGAAACTCATGTGCGTCAGCGGGTAATCCGCCGCTTTCGCAAAAGCAGAAAGCGCGCCAAGCTGATAGGTGACGTAATGCGCCATCACCTCCGGTTCGATATGCATCCGGCGGCGGCCAAACCCGGACAAATCGGGAAATCCGACGTGCGCGCCGAGATCCACCTGATACTTTTTCGCCAGCGCGACGGTCTTCGCCATAATCACCGCATCCCCCGCGTGAAACCCGCAGGCCACGTTGGCGGAGGTGATCAGCGGCATCAGCGCGGCGTCGTCGGCGATAGTGTAATCGCCAAAGCCTTCGCCGATATCGGCGTTTAAATCGATGTATTTCATGCGGCCAGCTCCTCGCGGCGTAAAGTGAAAATCTCCGCGCCGTATTCCACGCAGTCACCGTCTTCCACGAACAGGGATTCCACCACGCCCTGCACCGGGCTGCGCAGCGGCAGATAAATCACGCCGACTTTCAGCAGGCCGAGCAGCGCATCTTTCCCGACTTTTTCACCCGGTTGTGTGAACGGAATTTTGTTGAGCGGATGCCGTAACAACACAATGCCGGGGAAAGGTGCACACACCGCGTCGGGAGCGGTCAGCACGGGAAGCGCAGGCGTTTCGTCCGGCATGCGGCATGGCAAAATGGCGGGGGAGACTGGCGCGTATTTCATGCTGATCCGAAAGCCGTTTCCGCTGAGTTCAATCTGGCTCAGGCCGGACGTACGCATCTTTCGTGCGATATCTCGCAACTCGCTGAGTGCTGGTGCTTTTTTTTCCATATCCTTCCCGTCGAAGAGAGAGTGTCCCCGCGCAATAACGACGACAAAACGACCCGCTTTGCGGGCGGTAAAAGCACTCTATCGTGTCACTGCCGACGTCAGGAAAGAGGATTTCGCTTTGCGGTAATAAGGTGTGCTTATTACCCCACCAGCGTCAGTGGCCGGTTATCCACCGTGCGGCTGGCCATCAGCGACAGTAAAATCGCTTTGACCGCTTCGGCGGGCTGGGACAGCGGCAGATGGTCGGACATGCAAAATGACAGCGCCGCCTGAATATTCGGTTTATCAATTTTCGCCATCCACGAACCCGAGGCTTTGAGCATCGCACGGGCGGCGGATTCCGGCATGATCGTGCAGCCTAACCCCGCCGCCAGCGCGGCATTGAGGGTGGTTTGCGATTCGATTTCGCACTTCACGCGGTACGTTACTGCTTCATGGATAAACGCGTCGTCGATGACTTTACGCATGATGTTGTAAATGCGCGGCAGGAACAGGTCATACTTTGCCACCTGCGCCAGACTGACGGATTTCAGCGGTTTGCTCAGCGCGTGCGGGCAGACGAAATACAACTCTTCTTTCATCAGCGGCATAAACCGTAATCCGTGAATTTCCCGGTTGCCGTAAATCACCGCCATATCCATCCGGCCATTCATGATCAGCTCGCTGAGCGTGGTGCCGAAGTTTTCATTGAAATACAATACGATGCCCGGATATTGCCGGTGGACTTCTTCCATCAGCGGCAATGCCAGTTGCTGTGCGGCGGTGCCCGGCGCAAGCCCGACAGAAACGCTGCCCGAAAGTGCCAGCGCCGAGCCGTCAATCGCGCTCTGGGCCTGATCGCACTGGCGCAAAATGGCCTGCGCGTGGATATACAAAATCTTGCCCGCTTCGGTCGGCGTCACGCCGCGTTTGGTGCGGATCAGCAGTTGCTGATTCACTTCGCCTTCCAGCGTCGCGAGTTGCTGGCTGAGCGCAGGCTGCGCAATGTGCAGGATATCTGCGGCCTGAGTGAGGCTACCCACATCGACAATCTTGATAAAATATTTAAGGCGGCGGAGATTCACGATGGCATCCTCATCACGGAAACAAGTGGTGTTATAAGTAATGTGTATGAAGCAAGATGAGTGCCAACACGCACTAACAGGCTGATTTATGTCCGATATCCGGTTTTCCTTCTGATTTACCCGCCGATTTATTCACTGTATAGCCGGATGTTTTCTGCCTTTGCGCAGCCTCCCGAATAATGAAAATTCCCGCCTGCACTGCGCCGGTGCAAATTGCCTGATTTGCGCGTTCAGCCATTGTTTTGTGTTATGTCACCACAACAAAGCGCTATTGGTCGGCGCGGTCCGTTCCTCATTACTCTTTCCCCTGAAGTGCCTCATCGCTGTCCGTCTTTTTACGTTCGATAAAAACAATGGAACCCCAGGACCATGCCTGATATCGCCGATCGCTTAAAAAATGTCTCTGTTTCTGCCTCCGTCGCCATGACGCAAAAGGCCCGTGACCTCGCAGCCGCAGGCGTGAACGTCATTGCGCTTTCTACCGGTGAACCGGATTTTCCGACGCCCCCTCATGCCACGGAAGCCGCCTACGCCGCCGCGCTCGGCGGTGATACCCGTTATCCGCCGACCGACGGAACCCCGGCGCTGCGGGCGGCCATTGCGCGTAAATTTCAGCGCGATAACAACCTGAATTACGACGTGAGCCAGATCCTCACTGCAGGCGGCGCGAAGCAAATTATTTTTAACGCGATGCTGGCGACGATTAATCCGGGCGATGAAGTGGTGATCCCGACGCCGTCGTGGATTAGCTATGCGGATATCGTCAAATTCGCGGGCGGTATTCCGGTGCCGGTGGCCTGCCCGGAGGAGAACAATTTCAAGCCGTATCCGCAGGACATCGACGCGGCGATTACGCCGAAAACCAAGTGGCTGCTGCTGAATTACCCGAGCAATCCGACCGGTTCCGTGGCAACCCGCCAGGAATTGCAGGCGATGGGCGAGGTGATGCTGCGCCATCCGGGCGTGTGGATCCTGACTGATGACATTTACGAACATCTGATTTATGACGACGTGACGTTTTATACGCTGGCCGAAGTGGAACCGCGTTTGCTCGATCGCGTGCTGACGGTCAACGGCGTGTCGAAAGCCTATTCCATGACCGGCTGGCGTTTAGGTTTTTGCGGCGGTCCGCAAGATCTGATTAAAGCTATGAGTAACGTGAACACGCAAAACAGCGGCGGCGTCACCACGCTCACGCAGGCGGCGGCGGTCGCGGTGCTTAACGGCCCGCAGGATTTACTGAAAGAGCGCGCCGAAATCTACCGCCAGCGCCGCGATTACGTGCTGGAGCGGTTAACGTCCGTGCATGAACTGCGCTGTCATAAACCGCAGGGTGCGTTCTATCTGTTCGTGAACATTGAAGGCTGCATCGGGAAAACCACCGCAGGCGGGCGTCACATCAATAGCGATGCCGATTTCGTGATGGCGCTGATCGAAGAAAAACACGTCGTCACCGTGCAGGGCGCGGCCTATGGTATGAGTCCGTATTTCCGCATTTCGTATGCGACCAGCATGGAAGTTTTGCAAGACGGCTGCGACCGGATAGCAGAGTTTTGTGCGGAGCTGAAGTCATAATGTCTGAGTCAGAAGCATAAAAAAACGGGCCTGTTCTGGCCCGTTTTCTGTTTCATCCATAGGGCGTTTTAAACCCCCATGATTTTCTTCACCGGCATAACGCTATCGCGCAGGCGGGTGAGCCACTGGCTGATCTGCGCCGCAACAGCAATGGCTTCGCGTGCATCGCTTTTGACCAACTGAATGCTCTGACCGGGCTGAACCTGCGCCAGGCGCCATAAGTCTTCTTCAATAATTCCGGCAATTTTCGGATAGCCTCCGGCGGTATTGGCGTCAGCCAGCTGAATGATCGGCTCGCCGGCAGGCGGAACCTGAACGATGCCGGGGACTAAACCGTATGAACGCATTTCGATGACTTTCGAGGGCGTGACCGGCGCGCCGGATAAGCGGTAACCGGTGCGGTTGCTGTGCAGGGACACTTTCCACGGCTGCGACCAGAAGCGGGGAAGATCGGCTTCAAACAGCGTGTATTCTCCGGCGGGAATAGCCCGCAGTTGCACGCATCCCTCAGTGCTGGTCGGGAATACGTTTGCCAGCGCGATCTCCGGCGGCTCGATGCCCATACCTTGCGCAGGCAGGGGAGATGCGGTGGTTTTACCCGCCGCGAGGCGATCGTTTTTCTCCAGTGGTCGTCCGTCTAAACCACCAAAACCACCACGCAGCGCGGTACTGCGCGAGCCCATAACGACCGGGACGTCAATGCCTCCGGCGACGCACAAATAGCTGCGCGCACCGTAACGCGGGAACTGCATTTCCAGTTCCTGCCCTGCGCGGACGGAACACGCCCACCAGGGCGGAAGATCTGTACCGTCGAGCTTCGTGCGGCAATCTGCGCCGGTGATGGCAATGCTGGTATCGGCGAGAAACCGGACCTTAAACGGAAACATCTGCACTTCAATGCAGGCGGCGTTTTCGTCATTGCCCAGCATGATGTTGCCCGCGTGAAACGCCAGCGGATCCATCACGCCGCTGACGGACACGCCGATATCCCGAAATCCGTTGCGGCCCGCGTCCTGAACGGTATTCAGCGGGCCGGTTTTCACTATTTCAATCACGGCTGGTTCAGTCACAATTCAATCCTTTCTGGCAGAAAGCGCACGCTGTCCCCCGGTGCCATGAGTGCAGGATTCTCCGCCTGCGGGTCAAACAGCGTCAGTTCGGCGAATCCGATGGCGTTCCAGCCGTTTGGCCCGGTCAGCGCGGAAATCCCGGTCTGTGCGCCGCCGATGGTCACGGTGCCTTTGAGCATATTCAGCGAGGGGACTTTTTTACGCGGCGTGGCCAGAGACGGATCCAGCCCGTGGAGATAGCCAAAACCCGGTGCGCTGCCCAGTGAAAACACCGTGTAGCAACCCTCGGAATGGCGATGGATGACCTCGCGTGGCGAAAGCCCGGTATGCTGGCAAACCGCGTCCAGATCGGTGGCATATTGGCCGCCGTAAATCACCGGAATTTCAATCAGTTTGCCTTGCGGATGTACGGCCTGTGCCTGTTCCCAGGCGGCCACCAGCAGGGCAAAGGTGGCGTCGTAATCTGCCGGTGTCTGGCGAAACAGCACCAGCAGATTGGTCACGCCGGGGATCAGTGATTCGATATCATTACGCGCACGCAATGCGACCGCCAGTGACCAGATGCGGCGCTGGGCGGGCAGGTCGAAATCTCCTGGCGCTTCAATCAGCCATGCACGGCTGCCGATGGTGGAGATTTTGATGTTGTCGCCCTGACTGGCAAGAATAAAAGAGGCGCGGGAAGGCGCCTCGTGCGACGCAGTGATCATCGGTTATTCCAGAGGTTCGAATTTAAGGCTGGAGAGCGGCTGTACTTTGTCTTCGCGCACCATTTTGTATTCGGTATTTGGCCCGATCCAGGTATCCCAGATTTTATCGATGGTGCCGTCGTCATCCATCGCTTTCAGGCTGCTGTTAACCTTCGCCAGCAATGCCGGTTCGTCCTTTTTCATGCCGACGCCAATCGGCTCCAGCGCCATCGGCTCTTTGATCATCCCCAGTTCAATGCCATCTTTTCCGGCCTGAGAAATCATTTTGATGGCGGTCATGGTGTTGGTCACAAAGCCCACCGCTTTATTCTGTTCCAGCGCCAGAAAGGCCGACGCAGCATCCTGGAAGGTCACGGCTTTTGCGCCTGCCAGATAAATCGATTGTTCAGACGTTGTGCCTTTGGTGGCGCTGATGCGTTTGCCTTTAAAATCCGCACGAGTTTTATCGACGTTGGGCTTTTTCACCACCAGCACTTCTTTCGCCACATAATACGGGTCGCTGAACTGAATCTGTTGGCCGCGAGTTTTGGTATACGCCAGATTGGCAATCAGCACGTCGGCGCGCCCAGTGGCGATCACCGCAATGCGCGCCTCAATAGACGTCGGCATCAGATTGAGTTTTACGCCCATCTGTTTGGCTAACGCCGTACATAAATCGACGTCCATTCCCGCAAGCTGGCGCGTTTTCGGATCCGGCGACGAGAACGGCGGCACATCGGAATACACGGCACAATTGAGTGAACCGCGTGCCTGAATATCAGAAAGAACATCCGCTTTCGCAGAGGAAAAGGCCGCCATCAGTGGCAACGCCAGCAAGGAACAAGACAGTAACTTCAGTTTCATCATTCATTCTCCGGGATTTTTTAATTAGCAGTGTGTGACGACAACTTCCCCTGGCTCACTGTGAGCAAAACTGGCTGCGGTTTCTTTATGAGTCAGCCCGACTATATAAGCTCACCCTGGCGTTGTATAAGAAGTAAACCCTGTATGGCGATACGCTTTTTGTATGACCGGGAAAAAGGCAGCTCTGCCAGAATAGCGGACAGATTCATCCCGCTGCTCACCAGGAACGAAGGTTAATAATGAACGCCAGAATGGGTATTTCGCTAAAAATATTATCAGCCCTGTGTGCCACATTAATGCTGGCCTGCGTGAAAGGGTTAAGCGGAAATATACCTACCGGAGAAGTGATATTTTTTCGTTCTTTCGTTGCCTTATTCCCGCTGCTGATCTGGCTCAAATTGCAGGGCCCTGTTTTCCCGCAAATTAAAACGAAGAATATATTCGGCCATTTAATTCGCGGTTTTTCCGGCACGGGTGGAATGTATTTTAACTATCTGGCGTTAGTGTATATCTCGCTGGCGGATGCCACGGCGATAAGCTACGCCGCGCCGCTATTTACGGTGGTCATGGCCGCGGTTTTACTGCGTGAAAATGTTCACGCAGCCCGCTGGCTGGCGGTGGGCATCGGTTTCACCGGCATTATCGTCATGCTGTGGGCGCATCTGACAGACAGCGGTTCGCTGCTGTCGGGCAGTGTTAAGCAGGTTTCAGCGGGGCTGGGCGTGATTCTGGCGCTGCTGGCGGCGATGTGTACGGCCGTCTCTTCGGTGCAAATCCGTTTTTTAAATGGCATCGAAAGACCGGGCGCGATCGTTTTCTACTTCTCGCTGATGACCATGCTGATTGGTCTGGCGACGATTTTCTTCGGCTGGAAAATCCCGACTACCTTGCAGCTTTTACTGCTCATCGGTTGCGGATTTTTTGGCGGAATGGCACAGATCCTGATTACCCTGAGCCTGCGTTACGCCGATGCGTCGCTGCTGGCGCCTTTTGATTACACCACGATGGTCTGGTCGATGATGCTTGGTTTTCTGTTCCTCGACAGTTTTCCATCATCTTCCACGCTGGCCGGTGCGTCAATCGTGGCCGCAGCCGGGATTTTCGCCTTATTGAGTGAGAGGCGTATAAACAGAACGGCTATTATCAAATCAGCAAAGTAGGGGAGTAAGGGGGGCGGTAAGCATCCTGATCTCCTCCAGGATATCTCAAACGTGCGTGGAACTAAAACAGGTGTGCTTACATAATGGCTACGCGAATTTTAGCCAAGCCAGCACGGCAATAACGAATTTCATCACAGGATATTACAGCCAGCTCAGACCCCATCAATATAATGGTGGTTTGACGCCGAATGAATCAGAAAGATTGTTCTGGAAAAACTCTAAAGCCGTGGCCAGTTTTTGTTGACCAGTACAGACCTCATACTCATTTTCCTCCAAACAGAAACGTCCTTCGTGCTAACCCATCCTGTTCAGCAAAATCGCAAGGCATTGTCCGTTTTGTGATCTGTATTGCAGTACGTGTTTAATAAATTGTACTACAATTTTCATGAAAATTAAGAACAATAGTTGTGAATTGTACGGTGATCTTGCGACGCATAGGCGCGATACAGGTAAAGTACCCGGCAACTTTTCCTTTTATTCTTTTGTGGAGCCTCTATGAGTAGCCAGGAGTTGAGCAAAACCGATCGCATTATTCTTGAGATAGGGCAGCAAATCGTCAGTGGCAAATATGCCCCGGGGTCTGCATTGCCAGCGGAAACCGAGTTGTGCGAAGAGTTCCAGACGTCACGGAACATCATTCGTGAAGTGCTTCGCTCGTTGATGTCGAAGCGGCTGGTGGAGATAAAGCGTTATCGCGGTGCTTTTGTGGCTTTACGCAACCAGTGGAATTATCTGGATACCGATGTTTTGCAGTGGTCGTTGGCGAATGATTATGACCCGCGGCTGATCCCGGCGATGAGCGAGGTGCGTAATCTGGTTGAACCGGTCATTGCCCGCTGGGCTGCGGAAAGGGCGACCTCCAGCGAATTAGCGGTTATTGAAAAGGCACTTAACGATATGATCGCCGATCACCAAAATCGTGACGCCTTCAATGAGGCTGATATCCGTTTTCACGAAGCGGTACTGGCGTCGGTGCATAACCCGGTGCTGCAACAACTCAGTGTGGCGATAAGTTCCTTGCAGCGTGCCGTATTTGAACGGACCTATATGGCCGATGAAGCCAACATGCCGCGCACATTGAAGGAGCATCAGGATCTGTACGATGCGATACGGCATCAGAACGCAGATGCAGCAGAACAGGCGGCACTGACAATGATCGCCAGCTCGACCAAAAGGCTGAAGGATATTACATGAGAGAAAGCTATATCGCCATTGACTGGGGCTCGACCAATTTTCGCGCCTGGCTCTACCTGAACGGTGAATGTACCGATCACCTGGAGTCAGAAGCGGGGGTTACCCGGCTCAATGGCCGTACTCCTGAACAGGTTTTCCGCGACACACTTTTACCCTGGCAAGCTCATCAGGTACCGGTTCTGATGGCGGGAATGGTTGGCAGCAACGCAGGATGGATGACGGTACCGTATCTGCCTTGCCCGACGCGGCTGACTGATTTCTCCAGACAGTTAACGCGGGTGGAGCAGGCCACACCGTTCAACGCGTGGATTATTCCCGGTCTGAGTGTGGTCAGCGAGGGTAATTGCAATGTCATTCGCGGTGAAGAAACACAGTTAATCGGTGCTTATACAGAATGTCCGGCTTCGCTTTATCTGATGCCGGGAACGCACAGTAAATGGGTACAGATGGACGGTAGCGAGATTGTTGATTTCCGTACCGTCATGACCGGCGAACTCCACCATTTGCTGATGCACCATTCGCTGATTGGTATCGGGCTGACCGGGCAACAGGCAAATCCGGCGGTATTCCAGCAGGGGCTGGAGAGTGGTTTCAAAGAAACCAACATTATTCGCAGTCTTTTTGAGACCCGCGCGGCGCATGTGTTAGGGCAATTAGATAAAAGCGCCGTCAGTGAATGGCTATCGGGGTTGTTGATCGGCAATGAAGTGTCGCAAATGCAGCGGCAATACGGCATCACTGGCGATCAGCCCATCACCTTAATTGGGAGTCCCAAACTGACCGCACGTTACCAGCAGGCATTGAAGTTTGCCGGACTGACCTGGCAAACGCTGGAAGGCGATCGCGCTTTCCAGACAGGTATAAGGAGTATTATCAATGAGTTGGAATACTAAACTTCCGTTAATCGCCATTCTGCGCGGTATCACACCACAAGACGTTCAGGCGCATGTGACAGCATTGCTGGAGGCAGGTTTTGATGCAGTGGAGATCCCACTCAACTCTCCTGACTGGCAGCGCAGCATCAGTGAAACGGTGAAAGAGTTTGGGCATCGGGCGCTGATTGGTGCCGGGACGGTTTTACAACCCGCGCGAGTTGATGAACTGAATGCGATGGGTAGCCGTCTGGTGGTCACCCCTAATATTCAGCCGGAAGTGATTCGTCGGGCTGTGGGGTATGGCATGACCGTTTGCTCTGGTTGCGCGACCGCGACGGAAGCCTTCAATGCACTGGATGCGGGCGCTCAGGCGCTGAAAATCTTTCCTTCCAACGCATTTGGACCGGATTACATCAAAGCGTTGAAAGCGGTGCTACCGCCAGAAATTCCGGTCTTTGCCGTGGGGGGGATCACTCCTGAAAATTTACATCTCTATCTTAATGCCGGTTGTATCGGTGCAGGGTTGGGAAGTGATCTCTACCGTGCCGGACAGTCTGTTGAACGTACGACACAACAAGCTAACGCCTTTGTTAAAGCTTATAAGGAATCAACCCGATGAAAGTGACCAAACTCACCACCTACCGGCTACCGCCGCGCTGGATGTTCCTGAAAATAGAAACTGATGAAGGCATTGTCGGTTGGGGAGAGCCGGTTGTTGAAGGCCGTGCCCGCAGTGTGGAGGCTGCTGTGCATGAGCTGTCTGAATATGTGATCGGACAGGATCCGGCGCGCATCAATGACATTTGGCAGACTCTGTATCGCGGTGGATTTTATCGCGGTGGGCCGATTCTGATGAGCGCGATTTCCGGTATCGATCAGGCACTGTGGGACATTAAGGGCAAAGCCCTGGGCGTTCCTGTTTATCAACTGCTCGGTGGTCTGGTTCGCGATAAGATTAAAGCCTACAGTTGGGTTGGCGGCGACCGCCCGGCAGATGTGATTGAAGGCATTAAAAAGTTGAAAGGCATTGGTTTTGATACCTTTAAACTCAATGGCTGCGAAGAAATGGGCATGATAGACAATTCACGTAAAGTTGACGATGCCGTCGCTGTCGTGGCGCAAATACGTGAAGCATTCGGTAACAGCATTGAGTTCGGACTCGACTTCCATGGCCGCGTCAATGCACCTATGGCGAAGATTCTGATCAAAGAGCTCGAACCTTACCGTCCGCTATTTATCGAAGAACCGGTACTGGCCGAACAGGCAGAATACTATCCTCGTCTGGCTGCTCAGACACATATTCCCATTGCAGCCGGTGAACGCATGTTCTCGCGCTTTGAGTTCAAACGTGTATTGGCCGACGGTGGTTTAGCCATTATCCAGCCGGATTTGTCGCACGCGGGTGGGATCACGGAATGCTTCAAAATTGCGGCGATGGCAGAGTCTTACGATATTTCGCTGGCACCGCATTGTCCGTTGGGGCCGATCGCACTGGCTTCTTGCCTGCATCTGGATTTTGTGGCGCGTAATGCGGTATTCCAGGAGCAGAGTATGGGTATCCATTATAATAAGGGTGCCGAATTATTGGATTATGTCATTAATAAAGAAGATTTTACCATGACGGATGGTTATTTCTATCCGCTGAATAAACCCGGACTGGGCGTTGAAATTAATGAGGAGTTGGTGATTGAGCGCAGTAAGAATGCCCCTGACTGGCGCAACCCAATTTGGCGTTATGAAGATGGTGCTGTCGCCGAATGGTAACCTGTTCTATATATTTTAAGTAACAGAGATATCAAGTAAAACTATATCAATAAAGCAATTAATAATAATATCGATATATCCGTATTTGTTTTTTAATCCACATTAGGTGGGATGGCCATCTTATGCCCTGACACCAGGGACAGACTCATTAAGGTGATAATAATGAACATCGATCTGTGCTCTACAACACTAAAAAAATTAAACGCAAAAATAATACCTTTTATTATTATTTGCTACTTTGTTGCCAATCTGGATAAAACCAATATATCCGTTGCGGCACTGCAAATGAATGCCGATTTAGGCTTGTCTGCCAGTATGTATGGCCTGGGTGTCGGTATGTTCTATATCTCCTACATTATTTTTGAAATACCCAGTAACGTCATTATGACGCGGGTTGGTGCACGCATCTGGATTGCGCGCATCATGATTACCTGGGGGATTGTCAGCGCCGGGATGTCACTGGTCCATACGCCGACACAATTGTATGTGATGCGCTTTTTGCTGGGTATGGCAGAAGCCGGGTTTACACCGGGGATTATCTACTATATCTCCTGCTGGTTTCCCAAGAGCAACCGCGCCCGTGCCATGTCGTTCTTCTATATGGGATCGGTGCTGGCGTCAGTGATTGGATTACCGATTTCCGGCAGTATTCTCAATATGCACGGCATTGCCGATATCGCGGGCTGGCGCTGGCTGTTTGCGATGGAAGGCATCCCGGCCATCATTCTCGGCTGTCTGGTACTGTTACGTCTGCCGGATACGCCAAATCATGCCACCTGGTTGAGTGCGGACGAGAAAAAATGGCTGAACACCCGGTTACAACAAGAGAATAGTGACGTAGAAGTAGGGAAACATCATTCATGGGCCAGTGCGCTCAGGAATAAAGTGGTATTGATGTTGAGTCTGGTGTGGTTCCTGCAAGCATTTTGCTCAATTGGTATTACACTCTTCCTGCCGCTCATTATTAAAAGTGTGGCTACAGAACAGAGTAATTTTGTTATTAGCGTTTTGTCGGCCATTCCTTTTGCCTTTGCCGCGATCTTTATGTACGTGAATGGACGCCATTCAGATCTTACCAAAGAGCGCTCGCTGCATCTGGGGGTGCCGTTAATTATTTCCGGCTTACTGCTGGCTGCCTCGATATATACCAGTAACCTCTTTGTTGCCTATATTATGCTGGTATTGACCGTCGGCTTTAACTTCGCGCTGACCCCGATATTCTGGGCGGTAACGACCGAAAAATTAGCGGGTGTTGCTGCGGCGGCTTCTATCGCTTTCATTAATGCCATTGCCAACTTTGCCGGTCTGGGATTGCCGCCATTGCTGGGGAAAATAAAGGATGTCACCGGCAGTTTCCATTATGGCTTATTGATCATTGCTACGGCACTGGTTATCGGCGGCATCGTCGGTATCTATGTTGGCCGTCCGGCTAAAGTAATAGTGACAAAATCGTCAGCCTCATCATTATCGCAACACTAAGGTCTTGTTATGAAGAATATCGCGGTTAAACAGAAAATATTGAAGCAGGCATCGCTGCCAGATCAGTTGAATGCACAACTGAACGCGCTATACGATGTGTATGAATACAACGACATGGCCGCCGGGGAGTTTGACCGGCTGGCCGCCGAGTTTCGTGTAGTACTTACTAACGGCGAAGCCGTGGTCAGTCGCGAATTTATGGGACGGCTACCTAACCTTGAACTTATCAGCGACTTTGGTGTTGGCTATGACGGTATTGATGTTGCCGCAGCAAGAGAACGTGAGATCGCTGTGACCCATACCCCCGGCGTATTGACGGATGACGTCGCCGACCTGGCCATGGGGTTGATACTGGCAACGTCACGCCAGATCCCTGGAGCACAACGCTTTATCGAACAGGTGGCATGGCAGAAGGGCGGTTATCCCTGGACCCGTAAAGTCTCAGGAGCGCGGTTAGGCATTATTGGCATGGGGCGTATTGGGCGTGCTATCGCCAAACGCGCGGCTGCATTTAATATGTCGATCGCCTATACGGATCGCGCAGCACTTGCCGACATGGATTACACCTTCCATGCAACATTGCTATCGCTGGCCGGGGCGAGTGATTTTCTGGTGGTCTGTACCAACGGTGGTGCAGAAACCCGCGGCCTCGTTAATCGCGATGTATTGAATGCTCTGGGCGCAGAAGGCATTCTGATCAATATTTCCCGTGGATCGGTCGTCGATGAGCGGGCGCTGATTGAAGCCATCGAAGAGGGGACACTCGGGGGAGCCGGTCTTGATGTTTTCACCGACGAACCGCACGTCCCGCACGCATTGTTACACCGGGCAAATGTGGTGGTCACGCCGCATATGGCCAGTGCTACCTGGGCGACGCGCAAAGAGATGTCGCGTCTGGTGCTGGAAAATGTCAACGCCTATTTTGCTGGCGAGCCGTTGGTGACGCCTATTCCGCAGTAACCGAGTGAAAACGTATTCTGCATTTAAATCAAAGCGTGGCGTTAAGTCGCGCTTATTTATTGTCAGCGTTAAGCCACCTCCCGGGAGGAGGTGATTGTCCCTGTGAGGCTTTAGCCTGAAGGAGGTCCATGTCAGCTTACTCACCACAAGTCCCGTTTGGGGGATAATCACGTTGTTCTTTCGCAGTCATCGCCGTCCGGGACTGACCACTGAAGGGCGCATCTGTCTGCGGGCAATACGGCCAGCTTTCAGCCAGATAAAAGGTATCGTACTTGTTCCCATTACTCTTATGCGCGAAGAACAGGAGAGGGGCTTGCTGATTGTCCCGCAGGAAATGCCGATTAGTTCACTGATTGCGTATTACCTTGTATACAAGGAGTTCGCCATATTACAGAAGATAAGTCGCCGCTTCCGTAACTGGATAACGACTACCGCAGCAGCAGCCAGGAATGAACATTCAGATAAACTAGGGAATGTCAGAATGCATCACCGCATTCATCAGCGCTAGCAACAGATGTACCAGTGCTGATAAACCCATCAGTACGGTTATGGGGGCCTGCGTGCATGAGAATATCAGCCCGGCCAGCGCGATGCCCACCAGGGAACCTGTTTGCCTGAAAGTGGTATGTATGGCTGAGGCGGTACCTGCTGTGTCCCGCGTTCTGCCTGCAAGTACGAGTGCGGTCATTGGCGGTACGGCAAACGCCACGCCACCTGCGAGCAGGGCCATTGAGATAAAGACCAACAGGGTTATCTGTCCGTTTAGCAATATCATTCCTGCATAACCCGCGCTGCCTGCGAGAAGGCCTGTGACCATTTGTTTTTTTATTCCCCAGCACCGCATTAACCGCCCGGCGGACAGATTGCCTACGAAGAGAAAAAATGCCAGCGCCATTAACGGCAGCGTACTCTGACCCCATTCCTGTTCCAGGAGCTGTATCAGGACCCAGCTCAGACAGCCCAGGGTGGCCATCGCCAGAACCTGGCCGGTGAAATCCAGCGCCCGTAAACGGGATGGCAAGGCAGCAGGCAACAGCCTGTAACCGGAACAGATGCCGTATAGACCCACAGGCAGGTTGATGAGAAAGATGCTGCGCCAGCCGAAATCCCCCACCAGAACACCGCCAAGCACCGGGCCTGCCGCCGCCGCAACGGACACCAGACCGCCAAACATGCCGATTGCCTGCTGTCGTGCATGTCTGTCGGGGATTAATGACGACAACATCAAAATCTTCAGACTGAAGATAGCAGGCTGCATCGGATTCCAGACCTCCTGTTGCTTCCATCAGGATTAGTTTTATGCTATTTCGGTTTAAACGATTGATTATTCTAATAAAAATATCATTATCATTTGACATCGTTAACTGACTGATAATATGACTGTTCGCAATGTCCAGAATGCTTTTAGGTACATCAATTCCCGCGCAAATAAAATGGCAGTTCAGATTCAAAAAAATTCCACATGATATTCAAATAATTTGAATCTTTTTTTGAAAAACCGAACATTTCCTCTCAAAGGCGCTACAGGCTGTGGAAAACCTCGATTTCCATCCTCATTCTATTAAAAAAGTCGACTGTCTAATCGAAGAGTAATGTTCAAAAAAATTCTTGACATAACTTTACTGTACGTAAGGATATGTTAATTCTTTTTGATAATGGTAATGTTTATCAAAATCATTACTAATTACATACATTATCATTCAGGGTTGAAAATGAAATACAACAAGATAGCCTCGGCGCTCGCCGTGATTCTGGCAGGAAAATTCGCTTACGCAGCAGATCAAACTATCGTGGTATCCGGTAACGTGCTTGGGGACTCGCGTGCCGAAGAGGTGAAAACCTGGGCTGGTAGCCGGACCGTGATTAACAACGACCAATTGCAGAAAGGGGCAAATCGCACGCTGGATGACGCGTTACAACGCGTTCCTGGCGTGAAAATTCAGGACGAAACGGGCACTGGCGTGTTGCCGCAGATCGCGGTTCGCGGCCTTTATGACAGCCGTAGCGGTCGCGCACAGATCCTTGAGGACGGTATTCCGCTGGCGTTAGCACCCTACGGTCAGGAAGGGATGTCGTTATTCCCGGTGACGTTCTCTACCATCGACCGCATTGACGTAGTGCGCGGCGGTGCAGCGGTGCAGTATGGCCCGAATAACGTCGGCGGCGTGATCAACCTGATCAGCAAGCCTATCCCGGTGAAATGGGAAAATGAAATCGGTGAGCGCGCTACCTTCTACGGCAAAGGGCGAAATCTGTGGGATACCTATCTACGGACTGGCGGCATGCTGAATGATGATTTCGGGCTGCAAGTGGAGGCCAACCAGGTGAAAGGCAGTTCGTTCCGCGAGCACAGTGACAGTAAAGTACAGAACTTCCGCGTGCGCGGCCTGTGGAATATCAATGAAGACACCACGTTAAATCTTTCTTATCAGTACTATGACGCGCATGCCGATCTGGCCGGTGCGCTTTCCACTGCGGATTATCTGAGCGATCGCCGTCAAAGCACTCGTCCGTACGATGATTATGACGGCCACACGAAGCGATACAGCGCGGTATACAACCAGCAGTTGGGATCGCTCGGTTTCATCGATTCGGCGGAATTTAACTGGATGTTCTTCGGTCATGAATCAGACCGTGATTTCCATGTTGGGATGAGTAAAATTCCGGGGCAGAACTTCAACCCGGCGCTGCCTGCCGATATCGTGCAAAACTCCCCACGTAATTTCAAAGTATGGGGTACCGAGCCCCGTATTAGCCTGGATGTCGATGGTGACAAGGTGAACCAACAATGGATCATCGGTGGTCGTTTCGTCAGCGAAAAAGTGGACTATCAGGTGCGTCAGCAGGCGCTGGCGACCGGGGTCACGACGGTGACGCGCGACTGGAATTTTGATGATAAAGCCTGGGCGGGGTATATCAGTAACGCCGTGAAATTGTTTGGCGATACCCTGACCATTACGCCGGGCATGCGCTACGAGAACGTCAGTGAAAAATATGTGGATAAAAAGAGCGGCCAGCGTACTTCTTCGCCGGATACACAGTGGCTGCCGGGGTTGACCGTTGGCTATCAGTTGGCACCAGAGTGGTTCCTGTATGCTGATATGCAAAAGAGTTTGCGTCCCGCGCAAGTGACACAGATTGTGAAGGGCGGGGATGTCAGCTCAGAACTGGCATGGAACTATGAAAGTGGCGTGCGCTACACGCCCATGGACAACCTCAGTCTGCATGCGGGCCTGTATCGTATCGATTATAAAGATCAGATTTCCTATGACAGCACCTCTGACAGCTACCTGAACATTGGTCGCACTCGTCATCAGGGCGTGGAGCTGGAAGGTTTCTGGAGCCCGGCAGCGGTCGACGGGCTGAAACTGCACGCCGGTTATGCCTATTTGCAGGCGGAGCAGCGTAACGGCGTCAACCGTGGCAAAGAGGTGCCCTATGCTTCCCGCACCCAACTGACGCTGGATGGCAGCTATGAATGGCGCGGTACCACGTTATCACTGGCGAGTTACTACTTTAGTAAATCCTTTGCTGATGCAGCAAACTCGGTAAGCGAAAACAGCACCGGTTCGGTTGGCGAGATGCCGTCTTACTGGGTGTGGAACACGCAAGTGAGCCGCGATTTGTATAAATCTGGCAGCACGGTAATGAATGGTTATATTGGGGTGAACAACCTGTTCAATCGTGACTACTGGTTCCGTGGCGTTGATACCAGTCCGTGGGGACGCCAACCGGCGCCAGGCCGTTCAGTGACCGCGGGTGTTAGCGTGAAATTCTAAACCTGATAAGCCCGCTCGCACTGAGCGGGCTTAGTTTTTATAGCTGGATGAAAAACAAGCCGCGATAGGGCATGCCGATAAAATCACGATAGAGTGCTTCAAGATCGGCTTGCGGATCCACATCGGCAAATGACTGCGGATGGAACAGTTTAGCCATTGCCTCCAGCGCCACGACGTTGAATGGACTGTCGTAGAATTGATGGTAGATGGCCATGACGCGATGCCCGTTTGCCACAGGCAATACACTCAACATGGGACGCTGCATGAGTGCCTGCAAACGTGGCAGGGTAGTTGCTCGCGTCGCGTCATAACCGAGGGGAACGGCCAGCGACGTCCTACCGCGCTGGCTCCAGTCCGCTCCACTCATCAGATAAATATCCGGTCGTGCAACGATCAGCAACTCCGGGCTAATGTCCGCGCCTTGTGGCGGCACCTTATCGGCAATCAGGTTGCGCCCACCGGCGGCTGGAATGAACTCGCCGAAACTATCACGACCAAATACCGCGCAGCAATTCATGCCGCTCATCCCTGCATGATTCTCAAACACCACGCCAGGCCACTGATCTTGTGGGATTGCCGCAATGCGTTCCTGGGTACGCGCCAGCAATTGATTCCAGCGCTGAATAAAACGTTCGGCATTCTGGGTTTCGCCGGTCACTGTCCCCAGCAGGCGCAGACTGACCGGTGTGTTGGTCAGTGGCTTGTGGCGGAAGTCGATAAAGATCACCGGGATGCCACTCTTTTCCAGTAGTGCCAGCGTACCTTCGCCGCGCAATTTCGCCAGGATACCGATATCAAACACCACCAAATCCGGTTTTAACGTCATCGCCTGCTCAACGCTGAACGTACTGCGATACGGATTGATAAATACAGGAATATCGCTTAACCGTGGGTATTGACGAGCAAAGTAGCGGGCCATATCGGGCGCACGGGTTTTTAACGAGTCGTCCCAGGCCACAATCCCTTTCAGCGCATCGCCAGGATGCAACAAACTCATCGTCAGTAGCATGCGACTATCGGCCAGTATGATGCGTGTTGCCGGGGCATTGAGCGTCACATTTCGCCCGGCAAGATCGGTGACGGTGACCGGCTTTGCCATGCCGGACACGGGCCAAAACAGGATAGAAAACAGTAAAAGCCACTTGCCTCTCATTAATCTTTTCTCTTTTTGAAAAATCCGCTGTTGAAGTTTTTCTAACGTGATGTTGATGCACGTTATCGTCGTTAAAGGGGAATTACGTCTAAATATCGTGGAGATACCTTAGGGTTCAGGTAATCCAGCCACACAAGTTAAGGTAGATAAGTCACCGTCACACAGTGAATATAGTTAACTATTCTTGTCAAATCATTTGAAAAAGATCGACAGAATGGTAATGATAATGCAAACGATAAGCATTATTAAATGGGTTTCGCATGATTTCTCTGACTTCACCTGATGAACGCCTGCAGTCGCAATCAGCGCTGTATGGCATCCTCAACTCCGTTCCGCATCCGACTATTGTGGACATGATTGCTACCGCGGGTTATGACTTCGTTCTGCTTGACCTGGAACACTTACCACACAACGAAACACTGTTAAGCCACTGCATTCAGCTGGGGCAACTCAAGGGGTGTATTCCTCTGGTGCGTATCACTGTGGATGACATTCCGCGCGCCGGCCGCATTCTCGATATGGGTGCGCATGGCATTGTGCTGGCACGTACCGAAAATGCACAACAAGTGAGTGCGCTTTGTGATGCGATGTTCTTCCCGCCGTTGGGTACGCGCGGCATCACCGGTGGCAGTGTCACTGGTTTTGGCACGATGCCGCTCGGCGATTACATCGGCCATGCGAATGAGAAGTTGTGGCTGGTACCCATGATTGAGACGGTGCCCGGCATTGACGCCATCGATGAAATCCTGCGTATTCCGCAAGTGACACTGGTGATGGAAGGAGCACTGGACCTGGCAATGAGTATGCAGCTCGGCCCGCAACCGTCGCATCCTGATGTTGAAATGCATATCCGCTTACTTGCCAGCCGCTGTATCGCCGCAGGGAAGCGTTTCTGTGCTAATCCCCGCACACCGCAACAGCAACAGTTTTGGCGTAGTCAGGGTATTGATTGCTGGCTATGCGGCGAAGACCGCGGCTTCCTGTTTCGCACCCTGAAACAACACCTCACCGATTTTGTTTCCCCTAATCCTTAGTTTCTGAAACCAAAACAGGTATGCACATGCTCAACCACAAGCCCTATGTAATCATTAGTCACGTCGTTAACGCGGCGGTGATCGAAGGCTTTATCCCTGCGGCGCAGCGTCTCGGTTATCCGGTGGTGCTGCTCACCGACCACGCTATGGCACACAATCAGGTGCTGGATGACAACGTCTGCGTGATTGAGTGTGAGGTGTTTAACCCGCTTTCAATCCTCGATGCGCTGACCGAGTGGGGCATTACACCTGCCGCATTGTTCTCCAATAGCGATCACCTGCAAACCGCCACGGCCATTGCCGCCACGGCGCTCGGGCTGCCAGCTAAAAACTGGCAAATTTGCTATGCCGCGAAAGAAAAGTGGCGTATGCGCCAACGGTTACAGGCGCATGGACTGCCGTCGGTGTGGTCAAGCCAACTGCTGCCCAACGAAGCGCCGCACGCCAACTGGCCCTGGCCTGTGGTGATCAAGCCGGGTCAGGGGGTGGCTTCAATGGATGTGCGTTTGCTGGACGATCTCGCCAGCTGCCAGCACTATCTCGCGTCGCTGTCGTCGCGTCAGACGCTGCTGGTCGAAGCATTTATGCAAGGCCCGCTGTTCACGTTGGAAACGCTGGGTGACGGTAACGAGCTGGTGGCGGTCGGTGGCTTCGATGTCGAACTCTCCCCACCACCACATTTTGTTGAAATGGCCGCGCGCTGGGGCGGTGAGCACAGCGTGCGCTGGAAACAGCAGGCATTAGATCAACTGCGCCAGTTTGGTGTCGGTTTTGGCGTCTGTCACAGCGAGTTTATCGTTACCGATAAGGGGCCCGTGCTGGTGGAGATCAACTATCGCAGCATTGGTGATGGACGCGAATTTCTGCTTGAACGCCTGCTGCCGGAAGGCTGGTTCACGCCGATTCTGTGCCTGCATCTCGGTGAGCCGCTGCCGCCAGTGAAACCAGCGCGGGGGGAAGCGCTGATCCACTATCTGGTGGCGCAACAGAGCGGCACGTTACAGCTTGCACCACAGCCCGCCGCCGCACCGGGGTTACGTTATCGCCCGTTAAAAGCGCAGGGCGAACGCATTGAACTGACTCATTCCAATAAAGATTACCTCGGCGTCCTTTATCTTGAAGCCAGCGATACTGCGCAACTGGAGCAACTCACTGCCTGCACTTTAGCGGCACTGAAATGGGAGGTTGCGTAATGAACCAGCACGATTACATCACGCTGCGCATCATCAATGCCAGCCTGCGCGAAGACGTTGGCGGTCTGGTAAGTACAGGCCGCATTACCGAACAGGATGATCAGCAGTGGCTGGTTTATCAGGCGGCGCAGCACAAGCTGCGATTAGCGGTACGTGCCAGCGATTATATGCAGCGCTGGCAGGCGATTTATCCGCACTGGGAAGTGCATACCCTAACAGGCTGGCAGCAACAGTCCGGTTATACCGACTGGCTGGCTGTGCTGATGCCCGATCAGCAGGATGAAACCCGTCAGCTTTTCGCTACTTATAAAGAAGAAGCTGATGCCGCCGTGATACAGGGGGAAATGTGCGCCACGGCGTTTGCTACGCAACGTGAGGCCTTGCTGCGTGCACCGACATCGATGCACTGGGGCGAACGTCTGCGCCATGCCGATCAGTTGGCGAGTTTCCTCGATCATCCATACTACCCCACGGCGCGCGCGAAGTTTGGCTTCAGCGAGGACGATCTGCGTCAGTACGCGCCGGAGTTTTGCCCGTCGTTCCACCTGCGTTGGCTGGCGCTGCCGCGCGGACAGCTGTCGCTCACCGTGCCGGAGGCAAAACCCACCTGGTGGCCACTGCCGCAGCAGGTCGGGTTGGATGCCCGACTGCAGCAGGATTATGAGCTTATTCCTCTCCATCCGCTGACACTGCGTCATCTGAGTGATCTGCCTGCCGGCGCGATCATTGCGCCGCAAGCCTGGCTTGAAGTCTATCCGACACTGTCGGTACGCACCGTTCAATTGGCGGATTATCCCACCGAACACCTTAAAGTGCCGCTCAGCATGCGCACCCTCGGACAGAAAAACATCCGCCTGATTAAAGCGTCCACTCTGTACGACGGGCAGTGGTTCGCCGAGGTGCTGTCGGCGATTGGTGAACAGGACAGCCTGTTGCGCGGCAAATACCGTCACGTGGATGAGCGTTTCTGCGGCCATGTGGCGGAAAATAAGCAACTGGCGTTCCTGCTACGCCGCTACGCCGCACCGCGCAGTGGCGAAACGTTGTTACCGGTGGCGGCGCTCGGCAGCACATTGCCGGACGAACGGCTATATCTCGTTTCGCTGCTGGAGCAGCCAGGCATGCCGGATGCTGCCAGTTGGTGGCGCGAGTACTGCCAGCTGATAGCGGATGTGCACCTGACGTTGTGGCTGCGCTACGGTATTGCACTGGAATCCAACCAGCAAAACGCGGTCCTGAGTCTGACGCCAGGGGAGCCGCTGACGCTGGTGATGAAAGATAATGATGCCGCGCGCATTTTCCCGCAGCGCTTCAAAGCCGCCTGTCCACAACTGGCGGAACGTGTTCAGCAACTGCGCGATGAGCGTATTTGCGTGCAGGAGGATCTTTCGCTGGCGCAGATGTTTATCACTATCACCCTACAACTGTGCCTGGCGGCGGTGTTGGAGAGCCTTGCTGCGGCGAAGCTACTCGATCGTGAAGCCGCTTATGACACGCTGCGAAGTGCGCTGGAAAACAGCCTGGCACGGCTGGACAGTGAAGGTGTTGATACCGCCTTTGCCAGAGAGCAGTTGTTTGCCTCTGCAACCCAGCCGGTGAAATACCTGATGCTGAGTGGCAGCCTGCTGAGTAAGCAGGCATCCGGTGCGGCGGATATCAACAAATTCTACGGCCAGAGCGGACCGAATTTCCTGCAGCGAGGCGATCGCTGATGCGCAGCACGCTAATGGCGGTGCTGGCTTGCCACTTTCTCGCGGCATTCATCGTACTTGGCGTGCCGCTCTATTTGCCACGTTTGTTGTCGGCGTTTGGCATCGGCGAGCAGAGTCTGTGGGCCGGTGTGCTGTTCAGCTTACCGGCGGTGATGACGGCACTTTCATCGGCAGGGTGGGGACGGTTTGCCGATCGCTACGGTCGGCGTCTGTCGCTGCAGCGCGCACTGGTTGGGCTGACGCTGGCGTTTATTCTGGCTGGCATTGCCCCCTCGCTACCCTGGCTGATTGTGGCGCTTGCGTTACAAGGTCTGGCCGGCGGCACGCTGGCGGCGGCTAACGGTTATCTGTCTCTGCACATGCGCGGTGATGCGCTGGCGAAAGCACTCAACTGGACACAGTTCTCGGCGCGTCTGGCGTTGTTGAGTGCACCGCCGCTGATGGGAGGCATTCTGATGCTGTTGCCTCATATCGGACAGCGTCTATGGCTGGGGTTAGCCTTTTTGCCGCTGTGCGGATTGCTGCTCAGTCTACGCTTGCCCGCTGACGTGGCCATTTCACCCAACCCTCACCTCAGGGAAGCGGTCAGCGGCAAAAATCCGCTGCTGCTGCTGCTGTGGACCATGCAGTTCTTGTTCAATTTCGCCATGGTAGTCACTTTTCCTTATTTTTTGCCCTATGCCGCGCACTGGCTGCATCAGGAGGTGTTAATCGGTGTGTTCTACAGCTGGCCACATCTGATCTATCTGCTGTTGTTGCCGCTGTGGCACCGGCTGAATGGCCGCAGCATGTTCCTCCTGCCTGGGTTGGTGCTGATCGCGCTGGCCGCGCTGTGGCATACACAGATCGCAGGTCCGCTAACCCTGCTGGCGGCACGCACCCTTTTTGGCATCGGCATATTACTGGCCTATAGCGGTGCCAATCAGATGTTGAGTGACAGCATTCGCCAGCACAACGCGGGTAGGCAGTTTGGGCAAATCGATGCCGCTGGTAAATGGGCTGGCGTGGCTGCGGGTATCAGTTCGGGCTGGCTTGTCGTGCATTTCTCGCTGCTGACGCCGTATCTGGCGTCAGCGACAGCGGCACTGTGCGGCGTCGCTATTTTTATTCTTTCATCCTTACGAGGTTCAGGTTATGTCCGTATCACTCGCAGTTCGTGAACACCCGCGACTGACGCCAAAAGTCGCGCCAGAGCGTGAGCAGGCGGAATTTGCTGGTCTGACAGCGCTGCTGAATTGCTATATTCGTGAATTCGCCCGACCTGCTGGACGTATCAGCCTGGTGCGGCAGGGGAATCTCCCGCTATCGCTGGCAAGTCGCATGGTGTCCGGCGAGGTCGTTTTGCTTGAGCTGGCAGGGTCGGATGGCACACTGTTGGCCATCCGCGCTACACGCTGGAGCCTGCTCGGGCGTGGTGATTTTACCGGCACGCCTTTTATCAAACAATTTGGCCGCTCATGGCGTGCCATACGTTGCAGCGAGGCGATGGCGTTTCTGGTCAACGATATGGTGCATCAGACCGGTCAGTTGCCGGATCTGGAACTGATGGACCAGATTGAGAACAGCGTGCAGGTAGCCAGCTTGTTTTTGCAACATTTGCCGGAAAATACCGGGCAACACGGTTATATCCGCAGCGAGGAGAGTCTGCTGTGGGGGCATCCAATGCATCCCAGCCCGAAAAGCCGTCAGGGCCTGACGCCCCAGGCGTTGCTGGCCTGTTCACCCGAAGTTTCCGCACGTTTCCCTTTGTTCTGGTTTCGTATCCATCCTTCACTGTTGCAGGTGCGTGGCAGCGCGCCAATCACAGCGATGCTCGAGCAGCTCAATGGCGACCACTGCTATCCGTGTCATCCATGGGAAGTGTCCCATATAACCGAGTCGGCATTGTACGCCCGGGCGCTCAATGCGGGGCTGATTACACCGCTCGGCCTGATCGGCCCGACATTCTCTGCCACTTCGTCGGTGCGTACGCTGTATCGCGCCGATCTGCCGTACTACCTGAAATGTTCCATTCATGTCCGCCTGACTAACTGCGTGCGCAAAAACGCCTGGTACGAGTTGGAGAGCGCGGTGGCACTGAATGAATTACTCGAGAGTCATTTTGCCCGCCTGGAAGCACAAACGCCGGGCTTTCACATCATGCGCGAACCGGGGGCAAGCAGTCTGGACTTCTCCGTGCTGGCGCAAGCGGGTGAAACGGATGAGGTGCGCCATCTGCAGGAGTGCTTCGGCATTTTATACCGTGAGAACCTGGGTGATGAACAACCGTGGCTTGCTGCCGCGCTATTTGCCCTCGACCGCCACGGAAATAGCCCATTGCAGGTCGTCATTCAGCAACTCAGCGCAGCGCAGACGATTCCCCTACAGCAGGCCAGTCTGCTATGGCTGGAACGCTATCTGGCACTTTTGCTGCCAGGGGTGCTGGAGGCTTTCTTTAGCGAAGGTCTGGTGTTCGAGCCACATCTGCAAAATGTGTTGCTGGCGATGGAAAACCATCTGCCAACAGCTGTCTGGGTACGGGATCTGGAAGGCACTAAGCTGACAAGCGAACACTGGGCGGCCAGCGATCTGGCGATGATGTCAGAACGGGCACGCCAGTCGGTCTGGTACAGCCGTGAACAGGGCTGGCGGCGTGTGGCGTATTGCCTGTTGATCAACCATCTTTCCGAAGTCTTATTCCGTCTGGCTGACGGTGATCGTCAGTTGGAGCAGGTGCTGTGGGATCTGTTGGCCGGGCA
The DNA here is from genome assembly GCF_019049695.1 of Rahnella perminowiae. Taxonomy (NCBI): domain Bacteria; kingdom Pseudomonadati; phylum Pseudomonadota; class Gammaproteobacteria; order Enterobacterales; family Yersiniaceae; genus Rahnella; species Rahnella perminowiae. The sequence continues at coordinate 79,313 of NZ_JAFMOT010000177.1, read as the reverse complement.
ACTGGCACGCTGGCAACTGCAGCCGGAGATCGCCGACATTCTGTCGGGCGGTGCGATTCCGTCGAAAAACAACCTGAAAACCCGCCTGTTGCAGAAAGCCGATAAGCATGCAGATTACACCATGATGCAACACCCGATGAGGAGCGCCCAGTGACGCCGTTAGTGTTAAAGACGTTGCAGCAATTGCAGCAACAGCGTGCAGAACCCTTCTGTGCCTACGTTTACGATCTTGATGCATTGTCTCAGCACATCAGTGCGATGCGCAGTGCACTCCCTGCGGGCTGCGAGTTATTTTATGCTGCTAAAGCGAATCCGGAAGCCCCCGTGCTACACACGCTGCATGAGTATGTTGATGGTTATGAAGCAGCATCAGGGGGAGAGCTCAACTGGCTGCGTGAGCAGGTGCCGGACAAACCGCTGATTTTCGGCGGACCAGGCAAGCTGGAGAGCGAATTGCAACAGGCAGTGCAGTTGGGCGTAGAGGTATTGCACGTTGAAAGCCTGACTGAGTTGCATCGACTGCAGGCGATTGCGCTGCGCGAGAATCAAACCGTTTCGGTGCTGCTGCGGATGAATATCGTGCTGGACGGTATCGGCGGCACACGCCTGATGATGGGAGGAAAACCGACGCCATTTGGCCTCGACGAGCAGGAGTTGCCTGCTGCGCTGCGCGAGATAGCTGCATCCCCCTTGATTAAACTGCGCGGCTTCCACTTCCATCTGATGTCGCACCAGTTGGATGTCGATAACCATCTGGCGCTGATTCGCCTCTATCTGGAGAAAGTGCGCAACTGGTGTGATGAATGGCAATTAGACGTGGATCTGATTAACGTGGGCGGTGGGATAGGTATCAACTATCTTGATCCTGAACAGCATTTTGACTGGGCGAACTTTTGCCAGCGTCTGCCGGATGTCATGCAGATCAGTCAGGCCCTGGGCTGGACGCTACGTTTTGAATGCGGACGTTACATCGCCGCAGATTGCGGTTATTACGTGATGGAAGTGCTTGATGTGAAGAAAAACCTCGGTGAATGGTTTGCTATCGGGCGCGGCGGCACACATCACTTTCGCACACCTGCGGCACAGAACCATAACCATCCGTTTAGTGTGCTGCGCCGTGAACAGCATGCGGCGTGGATTACGGATCAACACGTGACCGTAGTGGGTCAGCTATGTACGCCAAAAGATGTGCTGGCGCGCCAGCAACCGATTGCCGCCCTGGCTGTAGGTGACTGGCTGGTGTTCAGCCTGGCAGGGGCATATGCCTGGAATATTTCCCACCAAAACTTCCTGATGCACAACCCGCCGGAGGTATTTTGGCTGAGCAAGTAAATTCTTTGAATCTGAATCATATGGCTTATGGTGAAGAAGTCTGAAAAGCAAAAAGCCTGCTTAGCTTCCTATGCAGGTTTTTCTAAAAATGGATCTCTGACTAGGATCACCTTTATCAGTAGCTGGCTCATAAATAAGCTAAATATAAAAATCACCTCCTGTCAAAACCATCACTTGTTGCGGATAACATAAATCTAGTTTGAGCGAGCCTTGCCATATGTGGATTTGCCGACATTCATTGCCGTTGCAGCGGCGGCAACGGTGTAGTGCTGATCGAGTACAAGCTGGGCAGCTTCGAGGCGAAACTCGGGGCTAAAATTGCGTCTGTTACGTCCGGTCATAATGTCACCTGTTTTGACTGTGAGGTGATGATATCACCTCTATTCAGGTGGCCAAATTCAGTGTGCCACTACAAACAGACCTAATCCGTTTCCGTGAATAGTTTTGTATAAGAAGAGGACCTCACACTTTCGATTCACGCAGGTTAATTCGGTTGAAGATGCTCATAAACGGCTTAACAATTTCTCCGAATTAAAGCCAGAAATATGCCGTACCAGTACAGACTGATACGGCTATTTCTGTAGTTTATTTTGTCAGAAGGGTTATCCCATTGTGCAACTGATTTCCTTCCCACAAATATAAGGTGGAGCATACGCTATCCGGCACATATCCAGGTAATCCGACCACCACTGCATCATCGCTTTACGGGCATCAAGATATTCCGCTTTATGGATGTAAGCTGCTCGAACGCTATTGCGTTCCTGGTGACTCATCTGCCGTTCAACCGCATCCTGTGCCCATCGGCCAGACTCCATCAGGGCACTGCAGGCCATTGCCCGAAATCCGTGGCCGCAGATTTCATCTTTCGTGTCATAACCCATCAGCCGCAGTGCCTTGTTGAGCGTGTTTTCGCACATCGGTTTATACGGATTATGATCACCCGGAAATACCAGCTCCTGATGCCCGGATATTTCCCGTATCTGTTTCAGAATAGTGATGGACTGGCTGGAGAGAGGAACGATATGCGGTGTGCGCATTTTCGCTCCACGCCCGGAATAGCGGACACCGGGGATTGCCTCGCGAGTGGCAGGAATGGTCCAGATTCTGTTCCTGAAATCGATCTCAGACCAACGGGCGAAACGCAGTTCGCTGGAACGGATAAAAAGGTACAGGGTGAGTGATACGGCCAGGCGGGTTAATTCTCGTCCTTGCTTGTAGTCCTTAATACGGGTTAACAGTTCTGGTAGTTGTTCCAAGGGAAGGGCAGGGTAGTGGCGTTTAACGGGAGGGGCGATGATACCGTCCAGATTTGCTGCCGGGTACGTGCTGCGACCGGCAGGTATCCAATCACAGGGAATATATGATTGTTCATGCTGGCAAGCAGACGGAAGGCGTGGTTCTCTGACCATATGCGGTTGCTTTTATGCCAGCTCAACGCCACGGACTGAAAGGATTTACCCTGTGAGCGAGCAACTCTTTCAGCAATTCGCTGTTGCGCGGGATTGATATTCTGCACCAGCAACTTGCGAATACCTTCACGCTGCTAACGGGCATCGGCCAGAGAAGCGTCAGGATAGGCACCCAAGCTAAGATTATTTTCTATTGATACGATATTTGAGATACCAGAGACGTGAACCGCCTGGATTGATCAGCTGATACAGACCGTGGCAATTGCAGATTGTAAAGGGTTTATCAGAAGGTTTAAAACTGCGGATTTTTTGTCATCAAGACACCTTTGGTGGTCACGTCATTATCGCACCGCAAATGCCCCTCAATCAGCCCCCACATCTCTCCCGGACGGCAGTTGCCTAACGCAAAAAACCAAAAAGCCCGCTTAAGTTTCCTTAAGCGGGCTTCTCTAAATTTGGCTCCTCTGACTGGACTCGAACCAGTGACATACGGATTAACAGTCCGCCGTTCTACCGACTGAACTACAGAGGAATCGTGTGAACGGGGCGCATAATATCCAGAGGGCTCCGGAGTGTCAACGCTAAATTCGTTAAAAACATCCGACTGCTCAGCAACTAATCAATATGGATGCAAAAGGGCAGGTTAGTGCGAAAAAATGTCCTTCAAAACGGGATTTAACAATCGCAACGCTGACCGCGCAGCTGCCTTGCCAGCGGGTCTTGTTGGTAAAAACGGGTAAAATGGCCGTATACCAGCGGAAAACGTTCTGAAAGTAATTCTGGTGCACTGAAGAAATATTCGGATAGCACGGCAAAACATTCGGCAGCATCGGTCGCAGCATAGGCGTCCATGCTGGCAGCGTCTTCACCGACCGTATCAATTTCATCCTGCAGGTTTTGCATCGCGGCGTGTAAATCGTGCTCCCACGACACTACTTCACGCAGCGGGATAGGCGGAATACCACTGACTTCACCGCCGTTGCGCATATCCAGTTTATGCGCCGCTTCGTGGATGATCAGGTTAAAACCCGAATTGTCGAATGAGTCCTCGATGTCCTGCCAGTTGAGGACAATCGGCCCCTGATCCCAGCTTTGTCCGGCGTGAATTTGTGAACCAGCATGTACCAGCCCGTTTTCATCCTGCCAGGGAGCATCAACCACAAAAGGGGAAGGGTAGAGCAGGATCTCGTGAAAACCGTCGAGCCAGGCGGCGCCCAGTTCCATGACAGGCAGCGCAAACAGCAGCGCGATACGCGCCTGCATCAGCTCCGTCAGGTCAACGCCTTGCAAAGGAACCAGCCGTTTTTGTTGCAACAACTGGCTGGCAACCTGAATCAGACGCAATTTTTCATCTTCGTTCAGGCAAGACAAAAGTGGGATATTCAGCGCATCGTTCCATACGTCTGATTTCTCAATTTTCAGTTCATTCGCTTTCCACGGCCACTTAATCATCATCTTGCTCGCAAAGTGATCAATCGGATTGTCAGCAGTGTTCTCCGCCAGAGTACTCCAATACAAGTAACTTCAACAAGTTAGCTTTGTCACAGGACTGAATCTGTATGGATGTTACACACCAGTGGATTTTTAGCAAAAAGCGCACGCATCTTATAAGACGTAGCTCACGTTATTAGTCTAGTCACAGAGTCACGAAAGTGCCCGCTGCCTGAAGAGGATAGCACCTGCCGCAGGCGGTCTGAGAATCAAAGCCATTTCCCGATAAAAATCTCCGGTGGTACGGGCTTGCCGAAAAAGTAGCCTTGCAGGAATTCAAGCTGGTAGGGCGCGAGATAATTCACCTGCGTCTGGGTTTCAATTCCTTCCGCCACGATGATCATTTGCAGGCGTTTAGCCAGATCAATCACATTATCGACGATATGTTCGGCCAGCGCATCGGTGCCAATCCGGCCGATGAAGCTCTGATCGATTTTCAGAATATCGATATGGAATTTTTGCAGGTACGCCAGACTGGAATGCCCGGTGCCAAAGTCATCCATTGCGATCAGTACGCCCATCTGGCGCAGCGTGCGAAACAGGCTGTAGGTGATTTCACCCGGTTCGATTAATTCACGCTCGGTCAGTTCGAGTACCAGATTGATCGGGTTCACCTTAAAAGCATCAATAAAAGCTTTGCAGTCTTCAGCCAGTGAGTGGTCTTTGAAATGACTGGCGCAGATATTGAAACCGAAATGGAAATTTTTAGGCAACTGTGCCGCCAGCGGGCCGAACTGCTCACGAACCTGTGCCATGATGAGGCGAGTCATGGGCACAATCAGGCCGCTCTCTTCAGCCAGCGGAATGAACTGATAAGGCGGGATCAGACCTGACTGCGGATGTTGCCAGCGCATCAGGACTTCAGCCCCCGTCACCTGATGGGTAGTGCCGTCCACGACGGGTTGCAAATACGCGATGAACTGTTTTTTCTCCAGCGCCTCTTTCAGGGCAGCTGTCGGGCCGCCCACGCGACCGAGCAGAATATAAGTCATGAACGCGATAAATAAGCTGAGCAGCGGAAATAGCACCAGACTGACGGTTGCGTAATCGAAGACATAACCCCAGTGATCACTTTGGCGGATCACTAAACGTATAGCGTAAGGATAGTGCTGAGAAGTCAGCTCCATGCGTTCGCCGGCTGGCCAGTCTTCACCGCGGTGAATGATGCCGTTGCTGTCCATCCACTGGTCGCCAACCTGTAACGCCAGATAAGCATGGGTACTGAGCAATGACAGAATGTTATGCAGAAAATAGCCATCGACACCGACCAGCACACCGCTGCCGTTAACATCATGACGATAGGCAATAAGGGGGTGATTAGGCGTGACGCTGTTGCCGCTCATCAGCATCAGTCTGCCACCCACGAATTTGTCGGTCGAGATAGTGTCAGAGCGCGGGCCAAACAGGGAAGTGCAGTAAATCGTATCCTGGTGATAAAGATTGACCGTACGGACATTGGGCACTTTCGCCACCTGCCAGCGCAGCGCTTGCAGAGTCCTGGCATCACAGGGCATGCCAATCAGATTTTCAACGGCACTGGTTGCAATGGCGGCATTATCCAGCGTCATATCCACCAGCCTCACGGATTGTTGCAAATTTGCAGCGGTATCACGTCGTAATCCCTGAGATGTTTGCCATGAGATTGCCCATGTTCCGAGTGCAGCGACAACAACGAAGGCGAGCAGTGAAACGCATATCCGGACAGAGCGTCGGTTTAACCAATTTAAGGTCAAGGGTAACCACCAGTGAGAGCCTGAGAGCGACGATTCGCCCCGTCAATATAACCTATAACGGTGTTATTCACTGCCACAAGGCAAATAACAAGGCCAATCTGAGAGTGCTGATAATCTCATTTTTAATTCATATTATGAATAGTTATGGATTCAACTGTAATAAGTTTAAATCAAAACCGGCCCCCGGCGGCCAGGATGAGTATTTACCGGACATACCGTTACATTTTGCAAACGAAAGACTGAATCAGCCGGTCTTAAGTGGTTTTTCTGAAGGCGTAAATTTTGTAGCATAGTGTTTTACGCCGTCTGTTCAGTGAACGCCACCAGGACAACCCGATGCTTCCCCGTTTTAAAGTGCTCTTTTATGCGGCTGTTTTATCCTTTTCTTTCTCCGGCTCAATAATGGCGGCAGACGCTCCCGCTTACGGCCCGCAATTGCAGGGATTTGATTATCCGTTCCCGCTGAAGCAATTTTCCTTTAGTTCCCAGGGTGCACCACTGCAAATGGGCTATCTGGACGTTGCCCCTGCCGGGCATAAAAACGGCCAGACTGTGGTGCTGATGCATGGCAAGAATTTCTGTGCCGCAACCTGGGGTGACACTATTTCGGCTCTGGTAAGTCATGGCTATCGGGTTATCGCGCCTGATCAGGTCGGGTTCTGTTCATCGACCAAGCCTTCCCATTACCAGTACAGTTTCCAGCAGTTGGCGACCAACACGCATGAGTTGTTGAAAAACCTTAAAATCAGCAAAGCCGTTATTGTCGGGCATTCGACTGGCGGCATGCTGGCGACACGTTACAGCCTGATGTATGCGCCGGAAGTGTCGAAACTGGTGCTCGTGAACCCAATTGGTCTGGAAGACTGGAAAGCCAAAGGCGTCCCCTATCGTACGGTCGATCAGTGGTATGATCGCGAACTGAAAACCTCAGCGGACAGCATTAAACAGTACGAATTAAAAACGTATTACGTGAATAAATGGAAACCGGAATATGACCGCTGGGTCGATATGCTGGCAGGCCTGAATAACGGTCCGGGGCACAAGCTGGTAGCATGGAACTCAGCGCTGATTTACGACATGATTTTCACTCAGCCGGTCTTTTACGAATTCAAAAATCTCCGCGTACCCACCACCCTGATAATTGGCACGGCTGACACCACAGCCATTGGCAGCGATATTGCCCCGCCTGCGGTGAAAGCCAAAATCGGCCATTACAACGTGCTGGGCAAACAGGTTGCGAAGCTTATTCCGCACGCGAAACTGATCGAGTTTAAAGGCCTTGGACACGCACCGCAGATGGAAGAACCGGAAAAATTCAATGCGACGCTGCTGAAAACGCTGGCACGCTGACGGCCTGTATCCCTGACCTGTTCATAAAAAACCACAGCCCTTACGGACTGTGGTTTTTTATGTCTGTAGTTTAGTGATTAACGCAGATTGTCCGGGAAGTTAGCCGGTAACTCGCTGGCCGGGCAGTCGATCACCCCGTTATTGTCGGCGCCGCAGTCGCGGACGAAAGTTATGGTCGCGAATTCATCAATGACTTCCGTCGGATAAGCCGGGCCGGCATCGCGATATGAATTCATCAGCGGAATATGTTCGTTCTGGAAGCAAACGGTTTTTTCCGGATTGTTCATGATCCAGCGTGGAAAGAAAATCGTGCCGTGGAACACGTTGTCACCCAGGTTGACTATCAGGCTGACATCGGTACCGGTCGGCTCTGTCCAGGAAATTTTGTACACATCAGAAGCCACACGCACGATATAAGCTTGCTGATCTTTCACCCAGCGGTTGCCAACCAGCCCGCTATGAATGCGGTAATCCAGCGTTCCGGCATTTTTCACATAGATTTCATAATTCCAGCCATTGTCATAGGTGTAAACCACGTGTTTGCCGATGAAATTGCTCAGGTCGTGTTTATCAAAGCTGCTCATAATAATTTTCCTTATTAGTGCGCCGTATGTCAGTGCTGTTTCGATAGAGAGAGAGTACACGCTAAAAAATTGATAAAAAAACGCTCTTTTCTGATAAAAAGCATCTAAAATTCCGATAAATTTCTCCGAAGGAAAAAAGCATGGCACTTCCACGAACCACTCTTGAGCAGTGGGTGGTGTTGCAGACGGTCATTGAACAGGGGAGTTACGCGCAGGCAGCGCGGGTGCTGAACCGCAGCCAGTCTTCTGTCAGTTATGCGCTGAGCGGATTGCAGGAACGGCTTGGCCTGCCGTTGCTGGAAATTCAGGGTCGTAAAGCGACCCTGACCGGGCAGGGACGGGCGTTGCTGACGCAGGCAATGCCGCTTATTTCAGCCTTTTTGCAGCTTGAGCACCGCGCTGCCGGGCTGAAAGGCGGAACACGCACCGAACTGAGCCTGGTGGTCGACAGCGTCTTTCCGAAATACCGGTTGTTTCGCGCACTTAAAAGTTTTCAACAACAATTTCCCGATACCCGGGTGCACCTGACGGAAATTTTGCGCGGAGAAAGCCTGGAGCAATTAAACGAACGGTCTGCTGATTTATACATCACCACGCTGGCACCGGAAAATGCCATACAGGGACGCTTTCTGCTGGACGTGGATTTTGTCCCGGTGGCGAAAAACGATCATCCGCTGATGAGCCTCGCTGTTCCGCTGACCGCAGAGGACCTGGCACGCTTCCCGCTGATCAGCGTGGCCGACCGGCACTCGCCGCGTAATGAAAATGCACCATCCGGCCCCCGTGCCAGCTGGACCTTCACTACTGTCGGGGCCGCGATGGAAGCGATTATGGTGGGCGTAGGATACGGCTGGCTGCCGCTGGAAAGTGTGGAGAAAACGCTGGAGAGCGGTTTGCTTCGCCGTCTTGAATTAACAACCAGAACGGTGCGGCAAACGGCACTGTATATGGTGATGGATAATCAATCTGAGCAGTTCGATAAAACGGTCAGCGCACTGGCAACAAGCATTCTGACAGAGTGCGGTTTGCTGCCATAACATTCTGGCAGCAAACCCTTTCAGCTGCGGGCGTGACTACTTCTGAGATGGGCGGCAGGCCGCCAGAATATCCAGTTGTGGGTCACGTTCTGAAGTCTGTACGTTCATCGCGCTCAGCACGGTGTGGAACAGGTTATCCTGCGAAACGTCTTTGTTCGCAGCATTGGATTTCAGGCATTGCATATCTATTCCCTGCGCTTTGACATAGCCATCAGACAGCCAGAATAGCATCGGCACATGGGTCTGTTGCGCCGGTGCCACGCTGTAAGGCGTACCGTGCAGATACAGGCCATTTTCACCCAAGGATTCACCATGGTCGGAAAGATAAATTACGGCCACATTGTACTTATCCTGATACTGCTTCGCTTTTTCAATCACCTGCGACACCATGTAATCCGTGTAAAGCAGCGTATTATCGTAGGTATTCACCAGTTGTTCTTGTGAACAGTTTTCAATGTCGCTGCGCGGGCAGTCAGGCATGAACTTGCGGAATTCCTGAGGATAGCGTTTGTAATATGTCGGGCCGTGGCTGCCGATCAGATGTAAGCTAATCAGCGTATTTTTGCCGTCAGCCTTGATGTCATCATCAATATTCTGCATCAGTGCCATGTCGTAGCAGGTATCACCATCACAATATTTACCGTCTTTTTGGGTATTAATGGTGACATTCGGCACACGGTCGCAGACCCCTTTACAGCCTTCGTCATTGTCTTTCCAGAATACTGAAACGCCGGCCTTATGCAGAATATCCAGCAAACCTTCACTGTTACGGGCGCGGTTGGCGTCGTAACTGGTGCGTTTCATGTTTGAGAACATGCACGGCACAGAAATTGCCGTTGCCGTACCGCATGACGTCATCTTCGTAAAGTACACCACGTCCGGAATGGCTTGCGTGTACTGATTGGTTGGTTTGGCGTATCCCTCATACGACTGATTTTGCGCCCGTGCTGTTTCCCCGATCACCAGGAACACCAGATTGGGTTTTTGCCCCGGTTGTTGTACCAGTTTTGCATCATTACCAAGAGTCCGGAACGGCATTTTCGGTGTGAAGTAACGGTGATTCATGTACTGGAACGCACTGTAAAGATAGTTGGTCGGTACGATTTCCAGATTCAGAGTGCGGTTGTTACGGCCAACGGAAGCATAATCTTTGTAAAAAACGCCGGCAATGGAAGCAACGACCAGCAATGAAATCACCATTGACACCAGGCGTACTCCCAGACGGCGCAGCAGTGTTTTTTCATAGCTGACCGGTGTCAGGAAAAGCAAAATCGCGGGCAAAACGCCGGTGAAGACAAACCACAGCACCACTTTCAGATTCAGGTATGAGGATGCTTCAGCAGATTGCGTCTCGAGGATATTCTCGATCATGCCGCGATCGAAAACGACCTGGAAGGTCATCATCGCGAAACTGGCGAGGGCACTGACCGGGAGCACGATAATGAAGAATGGCTTAAGCAACGGGCGAAAACTGAAAGGGGTGAACACAAAGTTCAGTGCGGCAAACAGCGCGACCGGTATGCTCAGGGCGAAAGCCAGATTGTATGCGGGCAGTGCATTTAAGATGCGGTAAAAATGCAACAAAATAGGTAAGTTAACCACAAAGGTAAAATACAGAGTCAGCAATAAAGTCAGCGTAAAGTAGCTGATCTTCGGAAATATATAGCGCAATGAAAACTCCCAACAAAATGACGGTAGCAGGGTTAATGTGAGGGAAAGATAACGTACGGAAATGAATATTCATAAGAATATTCATCCAAGCTTAAGAAAGCCTTAATCTACCCGTCATAAATCCTTCATCCTGCAGCGTTTCTGAAAAAGTTCAGAAAATATATAAAATATAAGAGACCGCCTTTTCTTGCATGAAGCCTTATGCTCACCGGCGTAGCGATGTGGATGTTCAACGAAACACCCTTTGTTTAAACCTCTCTGAGCGCGTTTCCCTCCGCTCATTTTGTCTTTCCCTGATTATGCCTGACCGGTTTAATTCATCACTGACTGTCTGCGGGCTGTCAGAAGGATATTCGTTTTGATCTCATCTTCGGCCATCATTGCGGCCAGCAGCATTATTGAACCCGGTGTGATTATTGGGCCGCGAGTGGTTATCGGGCCTTTTTGTGTTATTTCAGCGGGTGTGCAAATTGGCGAAGGAACATGCATTTCTTCGCATGTCATCATCAACGGCAATACCAAAATAGGTAGGGATAATCAGATTGGCAGAGGCTCATCCATTGGCGAAATCAGTCAGGATTTGAAATACGCCGGAGAACCTACCGGACTGGAAATCGGCAATGGAAACCAGATTGGCTGCCATGCCACATTACATCGAGGCACTGTACAGGGCGGCGGTATGACCCGGATAGGGCATCTGAATATTTTTGAGCGGGGTGTCCATCTCGGCCATGACTGCCAGGTGGGAAATGCCACGTTCATTGGCGAACATAGTGCTCTGGCAGGGCATGTTTTATTAGGTAATGATGCGCGGATTGATGCCCTGAGCGCAGTGCATCAGTTTTGTATTATTGGTGCGGGAGCCCGTTTGCTTGCCAATACGTGTGTGGTGCAGGATGTGCCGCCGTTTGTGATGGCAGGCGGAAACCGCGCGGTACCTAAAGGGATAAACGAGCAGACAGCAGAATTTTGCCGGGCTGGCAGTTCGCAGCAAAATATCATCCGCTATCTGTACGATTTGCTTTATCACCGGCAGGAAACGATTGAACGGGTAAAGTCAGAAATTGAGCGGCTCAGCACGGAATATCCGTTACTGTGCCACTTCAATGCTTTTTTCCTTCATTCAGCGCGCGGGATCATTCGTTAACGGGTTTACGGTAATCCTGCGGCTGAACAGAGGTGACGGGCTGTCAGGCTTCGAGTGCTAACAGGGCAAAGGTTGCCAGCCAGTGCTCGCCCATATAGGTGCTGTCGAGATGGTTCAGCGCGCTGTGCAGATGGGCTTCTGCCGTCTGACGTAGCAAGACCGCACGCGGATCACCCGCTGGCAGCGCAGAGGCCAGCGAACGCTGACACCAGGCACGGCTGAGATTCAGCCCGTCCAGATGGCCAATTTTACCGTCGCTGCGGTCAGTGACCGTGGCGGGGATAAACAGTGTCGCAGGCTGGCTGTGCGCCAGATCCGGTAAAAAACGGCCAAACCAGGTCACAAATGCTTCGGGCGGTAAAACGCGGCGCATCAGTTCAGCTTCCATCAGGGAAGGTGAAAGGAATTCATCACCGCCCGGTTCCCATGCCTGACAATGCACATCTTCAAGATGCCAGCGCAATGCCGTTTCTTCGATCAATTCTGCCAGTTTGTGATGCTTAACACAGCGGGCATAATCCAGTGTTAACGCCAGAGCAAAAGCTGTGTTGAAATGGCTGCCGACCCGCAGGGGATAGGTTGCCTTTGGCAGAAAAGTGCTAAAACTCTTTTCGAAGAACCGGCTCATGGGCGCGAGCGTTTTCGCCCATTCCGCAGCCTGTGGCAGGGTCATTTCATGCAATTGCTGGCTCAGCGCCAGACACCACGCCCAGCCATACGGCCGTTCAAATCCGGCATGTTGCGTCTGTTGCAGATAGGCCATTTCACCGGCGACATTTTCTGCCGTGAAATGCCGGCCGGCCACCGCAATGATTTTTTCTGCTTCCGGCAGTTGTGGAAAACGATCCAGCAGTCGCAGCAATAACCAGTATCCGTGCACACAGGAATGCCAGTCATAGCTGCCGTAAAAGATCGGATGCAACTGGCGTGGCGTTTGCGCATCCGCTGCGCTGCTCATGGCATGCATGAGTTTATTCGGGTATTCGCGTGTTAAGTGATTCAGTGCCAGTGAAGCAAAACGGGATGCCATCTCTGCCGTCAGTACACTATGTTGTTGCGTCGTCATCGTCTTTCCTTATCAGAAACGGAACACAAAGAAATACATAAACGCGGTATTGACCAGCAACAGTAATACACCGGTTTTCCACTGCGCTTTAATCACGCCATTCTTATCCTGCAATTCCAGCAGCGCCGCGGGGACGATATTAAAATTGGCTGCCATCGGGGTCATCAGGGTGCCGCAGAAACCGGATAACATGCCGATCGCGCCCATAATCGCCGGATTTCCGCCCAGCTGGTTGACGATAAGTGGCAGCCCGATCCCCGCCGTCATGACCGGGAAGGCGGCAAAACCGTTTCCCATGATCATCGTGAAAAGCGCCATGCCGAAGGTATAGGCAATCACAATCGCCAGCGGTGAACCGAGCGGAATGATATTTTTGACCAGGTCCGACACCACGCCGCCGACTCCCGCCAGTGCAAACAGCGCGCCAAGAGCGGCCAGCATTTGTGGCAAAATAGCTGCCCAGCCAACGGTATCCATTGTCTGTCCCCCCGCTTTCACTGCTTTGACCGGCGAATCACGCAGCATAATCAGCGCCACGATGAAGGCCACCAGCGTGCCGATTACCAGCGAAATCAGCGTGACGTTTTTGGCTTCCACCAGCGGCGTGTATTTCAGCGTCAGGGTGCCAGCCAGGGTCACCAGGGGGATCAACAGGGCAGGAATAAACAGTTTATTGCCAAAACGTTTTGAGCCAGCTTCACGCTTTTCAACCTGATCAGGCTGTCCGCTTTCTGATTTGCCTTTCCCCAGTTTTCCGCTCCCGGCGATGATCGCCAGCAGAATCGCCATACAACCGGTAATGAAGTGTGGCAATTGCGCACCAAACAGGAAAGTTATGCCGTAAATCCCCCAGAACAGCGCATTGACATAACGGCGTGAGTGGCTTTTGTCGCGTACGTTGAAAAATGCATAAGCACAGAACATCAGTCCCGCAAGAATATAAACAGTCTGCAAGGTGATCATTTCGCCGCGCTCCCGTGTTGCACGTCAAAGCGCTTAGCCAGCGAACGGTCAAGTAACCACAGACGAATAAAATGGATAATCAGCGCAGCAATAGCCGTCGGGATCGCCCAGACAGACAGGTGCAACGGTTCAACGTTAATGCCGTACTGTTCCAGAAAGCCTTTAATCAGGAGGATAGATTGCACCGCAATGAAAATGTCCTCGCCGAAGAAAACGGCCACATTATCGGTTGCGGCGGCATGAGCCCGGATCTTCTGACGGATATCATTGGGCAAATCGCCGTATCTGGTGGTGGCTGCGGCTTCAGCCATCGGCGCGATCAGCGGGCGTACCATCTGCGCATGACCACCGAGCGAGTTAAGCCCCAGTGCGGCGGTCATCTGGCGCAGGAAAAAGTACAGCATCAGCACGCGACCGGTGGTGGCAGCATGTACTTTGGAAATTAAATGACGCGCCTGTTCTTTCAGGCCGCTGCGCTCGAGGATGGCAATCACCGGCAGTGTCAGCCATATCAACCCCATATAGCGATTATCGGTGAACGCTTTGCCAAATGCGCTGATGATATCAACGGTATGCATTCCGCCCGCCAGGCCGGTAGAAATACCGGCGACCGTCACCACCAGTAAAGAGTTAAACCGCAGTGCAAAACCCAGCACAACGATCGGAATACCTATTAATACCCACATATTTTGTCCCTCAATAATGACGTGTTTGCTTTATATTTTTAATGAACCTGAACAATGTTGATACACTTGTAATAACCGGGTGTTATTGCTTATGTTAAATACATATATATAAAAATATGAGACGGAAAGTAACAAGCAACAGTGGTGAATACAAGGCACAAAGGCGGGGCAGGTCATAGGAAATTATTCTAGAAAACTTAGGCTTAAGGGGCTGGCAAAATAAATAACTAACGTGTCAATTATGACTGGCGAATCTGACAGGAGGCGGGCGAAATAACAGAATAATTAACCCGGCCTGTTGACCGGATATAACAAAAAGAGAGGGTTCAGGCAGTTTTATTCGTTGTCTTCGTCGCCGTAATATTTGACGCCGAGTTTGATCAGCCCACGGCCTTGTGCTTTGCGGTGTAAGTTACTGTCGCGCAAGGAATAAACACAGCCGCAGTATTCCTGTTGGTAAAAGCGTTCGCGCTTGCTGATTTCAATCATGCGCGCCGATCCGCCTTTTTTACGCCAGTTATAATCCCAGTAAATCATGCCCGGGTAAGGTGCCGCGGCACGTTCGCCGCTGCCTGTGATTTGCTTCATGTCTTTCCAGCGGGAGATACCCAGACAACTGGTGATGGCGCTGAAACCATGTTCAAAGGCATATAATGCCGTGCGTTCAAAACGCATATCAAAACACATGGTGCAGCGCACACCACGCTCAGGTTCATTTTCCATTCCCTTTGCCCGCGCAAACCAGTTATCGGTGTCATAATCGGCATCGATAAAAGGAATGCCATGCTGTTCGGCAAAACGCATATTTTCTTCTTTACGTAGCAGATATTCTTTCTGCGGGTGAATATTAGGATTGTAGAAGAAAATCGTATAGTCGATCCCCGATGCCTGAATGGCTTCCATCACTTCGCCTGAGCAGGGCGCACAGCAGGAATGCAGTAATAATTTATCGTGTCCGGCAGGCAGGGCCAGTTTCTCGCGAATTACTTCAGACATATTATTCTCCAGACTCTCGGATTTTCTTTACGATCTTTTCAGGGGGAGATGATAGAAGAACCTCTCTGTCTGTCAAAATTTTCTTAACGGGTTAAGTTGTCAGAGGATTGTGCGCCGGACTTCAGTGCTATGATATGACCCGATCCGGGGGAAGCCCGGTACACAGAGATCTAAGGATACAGGCAATGCAAATTATGAGATCGAATCAAATTCGCTGGCTCAGTGTGGTGATTGTGACGGGCGGGTTGTTACTGATTCTTCCTCTTCATTTACTGGCATGTTTTATTGCCGGTTTTTTAGTGTTTGAACTCATCAATGCGCTTACTCCGTACTTTCAAAAAATTATCAGTGGCGAACGTGCACGCTGGCTAGTGGTGGCCATTATTGCGACCCTGGTTATCAGTTGTCTGACGCTGGCGATTGCGGGCATTGCCGATTTTCTGATGGAAGATATGCGTAATCCCGTGGCATTTAACGCCATGGTATCGCGTCTGCTGACAGACGCGCAAAGCCGCTTATCGCCCGTGTTACTGCATTATTTACCGGCGAATATTGAAGAGTTGCAGCGTAGTTTCCTGCTGTGGTTGCGTGAGCATATTGTGATGATTCAGGCCGTTGGCAAGAACGCCGCCCATGTTTTCCTGACCATGATTATCGGTATGATCCTCGGGGCGATTATCTCGCTTCAGCAGCCGCGTAAGGGGGAACTGCACGCGCCACTGAAAAAAGAGTTATTGCAACGGATGCATTTATTGGGCGAAGCCTTCCGTAACGTAGTCTTTGCGCAGTTCCAGATTTCCCTGATCAATACCGTACTGTCCGGCATTTTCCTGTTCGGTATTTTACCGTTGTTCGGCATTCATCTGCCGCTGGCGAAAACACTGGTTGTCGTGACATTCGTCTGCGGACTGCTGCCGGTTATCGGTAATCTGATTTCGAATACACTGATTTTCATTGTCGGCCTGTCGCTGTCATTGTGGGTCGGTGCGCTGGTGCTGGCATATCTGATTATCATTCATAAAGTGGAATACTTTCTTAATGCCCGTATTGTGGGCAGCCGTATCAAGGCGAAATCCTGGGAAGTTTTACTGGCGATGCTTATCTTCGAGGCGGCGTTCGGTATACCCGGCGTCGTCGCGGCGCCTATCTATTACGCTTACCTGAAAAGCGAACTGAAAGAAGCAGGTCTGATTTAATCCTTTCTGAAAACATGGCGCTTCGCGGGCAGAGCGCCATTGTTTAGTCTCTGTACAATCCATGCTAAAAATCCTGAAAAAAACAGATTCAGGCAAGTAATGGCGAGGATCGTTATATCAGTGAGTCACCTTAAGCCGTCATAATTTTACGGTGCCTGCCTTTTCTGCGGGTATGCAGTATTCCGTAATCCAATCAGGAGATAAAAATGACGCTTAACGTTCGTGGTTTCGCTGCACTTTCAGCGGATGCGCCTCTTGCGCCTCATAATTTTGTTCGCCGTGACCCGCGTGATACCGACGTTGTGATCGACATTCTGTACTGCGGTGTTTGTCACTCCGACATCCACCAGGCGCGTAATGAATGGCATCAAAGCATTTATCCGATGGTTCCGGGGCATGAAATTATCGGACGCGTGAAACAGATTGGTGCGAAAGTCGCGGGTTTCAAAGTGGGCGATACCGTCGGTGTCGGTTGTATGGTCGATTCTTGTCAGCATTGTGAATCCTGTGCAGAAAGCCTGGAACAGTACTGTGAAGAAGGCGCTACCATGACTTATAACAGCCATGATCGTCATGACAACATGATGACCTATGGTGGTTATTCTGAACAAATTGTGGTTTCAGAAAAATTTGTTCTGCGCGTTTCTGAAAAGCTGGACATCAAATCTGCGGCACCGCTGCTGTGTGCGGGTATTACCACTTACTCTCCGCTGAAACACTGGAAAGTCGGTAAAGGTCACAAAGTGGCTGTGGTGGGGCTGGGCGGTCTGGGCCATATGGGTCTGAAGTTTGCCAAAGCACTGGGCGCAGACGTTACGCTGTTCACCCGTTCCAAAGGTAAAGAGCAGGAAGCTTACCGTCTGGGCGCTGACCACGTCGTGTTGTCAACCGATGAAGCGCAAATGGCGGCAGTTAAAAGCCACTTCGATTTCATTCTGGACACCGTACCTAACCCACATGATCTGAACCCGTACCTGGATACGCTTAAACGTGACGGCACCCATATCTTGGTCGGTCTGATCGAACCAATCGAACCTGCGCTGCACAGCGGCAAACTGATTATGGGGCGTAAAACGGTTGCCGGTTCCCTGATCGGTGGTATCGCTGAAACCCAGGAAATGCTGGATTTCTGTGCCGCCCATGATATTTCCTGTGATGTGGAAATGATCGACATGCAGGATATCAACGGCGCGTATGAACGTATGCTGAAAAGCGACGTGAAATACCGCTTTGTTGTTGATATGGCGTCACTGAAAAACGCCTGAAGGCCGTATTGAATCACATGGATTAAATAGCGACCTGATGCGCCTGCCCGGTTTATCACTCTTTGAGTGAAAGAACACGGCAGGGCGGGCGCATTGTGGCGAAATTTACTCTTTACACGTTTCTGTGACTTCTCGGCTTGAAAGCGCGGTGGTATCCTGCTGCCTTTCGCCGGGCGAAGGAAAACCAGTGGCTAAGAGTTTTGACGAACTCATCAGAGATATGGATCTGATGATTGAACATGTGGACAGGCTGAAAAACTTGCCCCCACGGGCTGCTCAACCAGCGGTCTCTGACAAACCTGCGTACGATTCTTTCGGTGAGATTTTCGCGCTGAAGGCTGTCATGCGGGCTTTTATCTCTTCAGTCGACACCATCGTAAAAGTGCAGATTGCGAAGAAAGTTGAGCAGGATATCGGCCATCTCGAGAATACCGTGCGGTCGATTGGCGGCGGCAGTGCGGACGCAGAAGACGTCGCGCAAATTACGGCGTATGTTCGCCACGCGGTATCTGAATTAATGGATTAATGCCTCGTTCCGCCAGCAGACCCACCCTTAAAAGCCGGTCACACAGCGTATTGCACCAATACTTTGTGTGACCGGCTTTTTTATGGGCTGTTTGTCCGTAGGCGCGGCAATGAAAAGCGTCTATTCTTGCCATAATTCCTTTTTGCCGGTGCCGGTTATGTCTCAGGATTATCGTTTTTTCGCGTCAGCCCGACGCCGTTGTTATGCCCTTTTATTTGAACACCGCACCCGCACTGGACGACGGATGGAAATATTTTGGATCCTGTTGTCACTGCTCAGCGTGCTGGTGTTGTTTATCGAATCCAGTGCACGTGACTTATTTCCGGCGACACCTGAGATCATCCCGTTGTTCGGCCTGGTCGAAATGGGGTTTACCGCGCTTTTTACGCTGGAATACGTTTTACGGGTGATCTGTTCGCCGCGCAAAACCCGCTATCCGGTGAGTTTTTTTGGCATTATTGATCTCTGCACCATTCTGCCCATGTACATCCTGTGGATGCTGCCTTCTTTTGCGGGGGCGGGGAATCTGGAGATCCTGATCCGCCTGCTGAGAATTTTACGTGTGCTGCGGGTGCTGAAGCTGCTGCGCTATATGAGCGACGCCGGGGTTTTATGGCGCAGCGTGATGCGCGCGAAACGTAAGCTCAGCATCTTCTTTGGGTTTGTCGCCATCATTCTTTGTCTTTTTGGCGGGCTGATGTTTGCAGTCGAAGGCGGCAGTGACGGATTCACCTCGCTGGGCGCATCTGTTTACTGGGCCGTGGTGACACTGACGACAGTCGGATACGGTGACATTACGCCGCATACCGCGCTGGGAAGAATGCTTGCGTCGGTGCTGATCCTGCTGGGGTACTCTATCATCGCCGTGCCGACCGGGATTTTAACGGCTTATATGTCACAAGAATTGGAAAAAGGGCGTGCTGCCCGTTCCTGTCAGACTTGTCTGCATTCCGGCCACGAAATTGATGCAAAATTTTGCGCGCACTGTGGAGCGGTTTTGGCAGCAGATAATCCACAACCCGTTGAAAAGTAGCCTGATAATTGTACGCCAATTGTACTGTCTGGTACAAAAAATGACTAATCTAACGCTTTACCGCCGCATTGCATTAAAAAGAGTTGCTATTAAGGGGCAGTCATGAGTAAATACATACCGGCCTGTGGTACAGACCTATTTATGCACGACATCCTGAGTAAAGTTGTTCCAATTTAAAGCGTTATCCATGATAACCCTGCTCTGACGAATTTCCTTCTTAGTGCCTCCATAAGTAACGACTGAAATCCGGCTATAACATGCCCATGGTGGCGAAATTTATTTTTAAAAGGTAATTCCTATGTCAATGATGAAAGGTCAGGTTAAGTGGTTTAACGAGTCTAAAGGCTTTGGCTTCATCACTCCTGCTGACGGCAGCAAAGATGTGTTCGTACACTTCTCCGCTATCCAGGATCAAGGTTTCAAGACCCTGGCTGAAGGCCAGAACGTACAGTTCACTATCGAGAACGGTGCTAAAGGTCCGTCTGCGGCTAACGTTACCGCTATCTAATCTTACTTTACCGCTGTTTCAGCGATAAAAGTACAGATGACAAAAACCCGCATGCGCGGGTTTTTTTACGCCTGTTGTTTGCCCATTCACTCTTTGCTGATAGGTTTTTTGTCATTTTCGCGAGCGTCTGCTGTCTTAACCGGCGGTCACTGGCTAAAAGATAAAAAAAAGCCCGCACAGAGGCGGGCAAAATATTTCTTATGACATTCATTCTGCACTCCCTCGGGGGTGAGCACGCAGCCAGTATAGAAGAAATGAAACTCAGGATTCTTGCCCGAATTCGTTAAGAAAGTGCAAATGATTTCCACCGGGTTATTTTACCGTTTCGCATCATCTTTCCTGTCAGGCATGCCTTTGTGCAATGGTCTGTACTACAATAATCATAATTGAAAACCATGGGATAACCTGATGAAAGTTAATGATCTTGTGACAGTAAAAACTGACGGCGGACCGCGCCGTGAAGGTAAGGTATTAGCCGTAGAAGAGTTTTATGAAGGCGTCATGTATCTGGTTTCGCTGGAAGATTATCCGGCAGGTATCTGGTTCTTCAATGAAGGCGATACTAAAGATGGCACATTCGTTGAACCCCGCGAAGGTTCTGAATAATATTTATGCGATGTCTGTCGTGAATAAAAAAAAAACCGGGGCAAGATTTTTGCCGCCGGTTTTTTTTACTTATTGCCTGCCGGTAATGACGCTGAGGCCGTTATCAGAACGTTTCCCAGTTCGGTTCATCGTTTCCCCCTTTAGGCGAACGGGAAGCCTGGCCGGGCAGGGAGCGGGATGATGCCGGGGGTTGTGGTTGCGCACTGCGGATGCTGCCATCGAGACGGAACACAGCCACAGCCTGTGTCAGGCGGGCGGCCTGCTCTTCAAGTGACGCGGCGGCGGCAGATGCTTCCTGCACCAGCGAGGCGTTTTGCTGCGTGACACCATCCATTTCTGACACTGCCTGGCTGACCTGACTGATCCCGCGACTTTGTTCATCCGATGCGGAAGCGATTTCGCCCATAATGTCCGTCACATGGCTGACAGCGGTAACAATTTCTGACATTGTGTCTCCCGCGTCACCCACCAGAATGCTGCCTTCACCAACGTAATCGACAGATTCTTCAATCAGTGCTTCAATTTCTTTCGCTGCCTGTGCGCTTCGTTGCGCCAGATTGCGCACTTCGCTGGCCACCACCGCAAATCCACGTCCCTGCTCACCGGCGCGTGCTGCTTCCACAGCAGCATTGAGTGCCAGAATGTTTGTCTGAAAAGCGATACTGTTGATCACATTAGTGATTTCGGCGATTTTGGTCGAACTCCGGGAAATCTTATCCATGGTACTGACCACGTCCGCCACAATATTCCCGCCTTTTTGCGCTTTGTTTGAAGCGTCTGCAGCCAGTTTACTGGCGTGATGGGCATTTTCGGAGTTCTGTTTCACCGTAGCCGTTAGCTGTTCCATACTGGCAGCCGTTTCTTCCAGTGCCGCGGCCTGTTGTTCGGTCCGCGAAGACAAATCGGTATTACCTGAAGCAATTTCCGTCGAGCCCTGATAAATAGACACCGCGCCTTCACGTACAGTCAGAACCGTTGATGCCAGCGAGCGTTGCATTTGATCCACATTATTACTCAGTACGCCGATTTCATTGCGGCCCTGCACTTGTGCGGGTTGCGTCAGGTCTCCCTCAGCAATTTTCTGAATGCGCATCACCAGTCTGTTCAGCGGATGAATAATGACTTTACGCATCACCAGGTAAGTGATGAAGGTCAGCACCAGTGCCAGCAGGAAACCGCCACCCATCAGGGTATAACCGAGCACGGCATTATGCTGCGCTTTATCATTGATGGCATTAGCCGTTTCGGTACGATAAGCAATTGCCGCCAGCAAAGGGATATTATTGGCGAGATCCAGACTACGTACCGTTTCTGCTTCCTGAGAAATGACTTCCTCGAAATGTGCCTGTCTGGCCGATTCCAGCATCGGTGCCATGCCTTTGGTCAGATAATCGTCATAGGCTTTTTTCAGCGGTTCATCAATTTCCCGATCTTTATCGGTTTTATTCGGCCGGTTGATATAAGCCTCAAACGAAGTTTGTGACTGTTTAATTCGGCTGGCAGCGTCTTTCAGGTTTTGGTTAAACACATCCTGGTCACCAATACGCGCCGCTGCGGCGGCCTGAATCAGCAACAAACGTGCGGTACGCAGATGGTTTGAACTGTTGGAAAGAGCCAGACGGATTTGCAGCTCCTGGGTAGCATTTGCCAGCGCGGCATTACTTTGTTTTAGAAAGAAACCGGAGGTGCCGACGGCAACAGCAAAAAGGAAAAGTATCCCGGTAAGAATCAGGCTAATCAGGGTGATAAGGCGAATATTGCTGATAAAAGAGGTTCTGGTCGTTGAAAATGTAGGAGTATCCATTTTATTTTGTTCCGCTCAATTGATCCTGTATACCGCCTGTTCCGGGCGGTCAGTGACAGCGATAAAGGCATTGCCAGCGGGCAAGTCCGGCCGTGACGAAAAAGACGCCATAAGGAGTCATCGGCATTCCGGCGGAGGGATTCAGTTTATATTTGTGGCGGAGATCTCATTTTCAGAGATTAACGAAGATTTCTACAGGCTGCGCCGTTGCGTAACCTGTAGCCGAAAGAGAAGAGAGGTGATTAATTCACATAAATACCATTGGTGAGCTGATCACATAAACGAACGACGTGATAAATAATATGTTTATTCGGTGATTTTATTTTCCTTTTAATATTTCCCTTATAGGAAGACACCGTTTTGGTTTTAATTTGTAACTTGTCGGATATTTCAATGGTGCCGTTACCGGACATCCACATTCTGAGCATCGCTGATTCAGAACGACTGAGCATCACAGGCCGGGTATCGAGCATTCCACTCCCGGCGGGATCCTTCGCCTGAGGTAATAACGGATGATTTATTAATTGCTTCAGTGTGTCGGCTTTAATGGATTTGGAGGTAATAATCACGTTTTTACGAACAAAAATATACTCTTCGAAATGAATACGTGTACGGGACATAAAAATAAAAAACAGCGTATCAGGGGAGCCGGTGATCAGTTCTCCGAGACGTTCTTTATTGCCTGAATGAGGTGATATGCAATCCTCGTTAATAAAAACAATCGAAGGATTCAGTTTGTTGCAACCATTAAGAAACTGCTCAAAATGGCTGACGTAACTGACATCTTGTTCACTGGTGAGAAATTGTTGCAATCCGAGACGTGTATACCGGCATGGATCCAAGATTATCGTATGCATAGTAAGTCCTCATAGGACGTCCCTGTTCTGCATAATGATTGGATTTTTTGTGTCAGCACAGCAGGCACAAACTGTGTGCTGACTCTACTTTTTGCATGAAAATCG
Organism: Rahnella perminowiae; assembly: GCF_019049695.1. Classification (NCBI taxonomy): domain Bacteria; kingdom Pseudomonadati; phylum Pseudomonadota; class Gammaproteobacteria; order Enterobacterales; family Yersiniaceae; genus Rahnella; species Rahnella perminowiae. The sequence goes on along the minus strand of NZ_JAFMOT010000177.1, from coordinate 55,948 downwards.
GACAGTTGGAAGTGATTTTTTTACCCCTTAAGGGGCAGGGAAGGATTTGATAAATTTGCTTTATGTCACAATTAAGTTTGTAACTGTACAAAAAGTGGTCCGTATTAAGACTATTTTTAATGGATGTAATGACATAGAAAAAAAACTAATTGATTAGGATGTTACGGTAACACGCCGGTACCTCTGTCAATACAATGAAGACCCTGCTTATGCTTAAAAACAATTCACGAATGAAAAAGGGCAGAAAAGCAGACGCAGTGCGTAAACACTGCGTCCCGGTCATCACCAGTAGGATTGCCAGCACTGCGTCACACGGGTCAGGGCTTCGACATAAAAGTAGTCACCCCAGCTGCAACACTCATCAACACCTTTACCGCTGGCCATATGATAGACAGAATGCTTAAGTAAACCGTCACAATCTTCGTCCTCACGGGTAAGATAATTCTCGGTCAGTGAATCCATAATGCGCAGCGCCATTTCTTCATAGCACACCCGTTTGTCATCGGTGGCTGGCAGCGTGGTCGCAAGCGTCAGCAGACCGCAGACCCCAATCGCCGCAGCCGAACTGTCGCGAACGGCATCGGTGCCGAGCAACGCCAAATCCCAGTGGCAGACATCGTCTTCCGGTAAGCGGTTAAGGAAATAATGTGCCAGACGCCGTGACAGCTCCACCTGATCTTCATCGCCGGTATAACGATAACTGAGCAAAAAGCCGTAGATACCCCAGGCCTGACCGCGTGACCAGCATGAGTCATCGGCATATCCCTGATGCGTATTACCAAAACGCGGTTCGCCGGTCACAGTATCCATGTAATACGTGTGATAGGTGGAGGCGTCCGGGCGCACAATATATTTCGCCGCCTGTTCTGCATGCGCGCGGGCAGCATCGGCGAAGCGCGGTTCACCGGTTTGTTCACTCGCCCAGTACAACAAGGGCAAATTCATATTGCAGTCGATAATCATGCGGCCGGCCTGTTCCGGGTCATGCAAATCGCCCCACGCCTGTATGATTTTCGCCCGGCTATTAAAACGTTCCATCAGGGCTTCTGCTGCCAGCAGTGCAAAACCACGAGCCTGCCGGTTGCCGGTCAGTTTGTAGGCGCTGACGCACGAGAGGCTGTAGAGAAAACCGAGGTCATGCGTCGCGGTATCAATGCGGTTGGCGATACGGTTACCAAACGATGTCACTTGTTTTTCTGCTGCCAGACGGTAACGGTCATCGCCGGTCATTTCCCACGCCAGCCAAAGCTGGCCGGTCCAGAAACTGGTGGTCCATTCCACATTCTCTGTCAGCGGGTAATGGCCGTTTTCGCAGGTTTCTGCCGGGAATTTATCGCCGAACTTTTCCAGATTACGGGAAATTTTGCTGAGTACCGTCTGGCGCGCCCGTTGCATCTTTTGTGCAAAAGCGATTTTATCCAGCTGATTCAGTTCCACGGGTAGCAACGTCTCTTTCGCGATGGTGATCGTCATACTTTCTCCCTTTCCATTCCAATTGTTTCAACTTCAACCTGCACCGCAGGCACGGGGGTGCCTGAGCGCAGGCTGTGACAGGCGGATAATGTGAAGGCGGAAATCAACGTAAAGCACAGCGCGATACCGCCCATAATCAGATAAGTGTGTTCAAAACCAATACGGTCGTAGAAGTAACCGGCAGGCGGGGCGACCACAATGGAGCCGACGTATATCATGGCCTGATAACCCAACAGATACATGGTGGCGTTGACGCGTTTGCTGAAATGCTCGGCGATGTACTTGAACACTGACACCAGCAGCAACGCGATTTCCAGCCCGTAGAACGGTTTGATAATTGAAATCAGCAGCGGGTCGTGGGTCAGCCCGGAGGCAATCAGGCGTAATCCCACCAGTGCGCCGACCAGCAGCAGGCTCTTCTTGGCACCGAAGTAGTTCACCAGGAAAGGGATAACCATCATCATCAGAAATTCGAGACCGGACTGCACCGTGCTCAGATAGCCGTACCAGGCGTTGCCTTGCTCTTTGGTATCGAAGAAGGTGACGAAATAGCGTGAGAATTGTTGTTCGGCGACAAACATCATCCACGCGACACCAGCGACATACAGCGAGAACATCCAGAACTTGCGGTTTTTGAGCAGTAAAATCACATCGCTGAACACGATCTTTTGCTGTGAAATGACGTCGTTATTTTTAAGTTCTTCATCACCAATTTTCAGTGAAAGCAGCACCATCAGCATGACCAGCGAGGTCGCGCTGCTCAGGCCAAAGTTCCAGGCAGGGGAGAGGTTAAACAGCACGCCGGAAAACGACGCGGCCAGCGCCCAGCCCAGTGACCCCCACATGCGAACCTGGCCAAATTCCATATGATACAAGCGACTGAAACGGTCAGCATACGATTCGGATGCTGCCACACCGGCGTACCAGCCGAGGCTCAGATACAGCGCACCGACGATAATCCCGACCATCAGGTGGCTGTTCAGCAGTGGCTGGTAAACGAAAATAAAGAACGGTGCCATCAGGGCGGAAACCAGCACCACAAAATACAGCAGAGATTTGCTCATGCCGATTTTGTCCATGATATAGCCGTAAACCGGCTTCATGACCACCGCGAAAACGCCGTTAATGGCAAACACGGTGCCGATACTGACACTGTCGAGTCCGGCTTTTTGCCCCAGCCATAAGGCATATAGCCCGAAGCTCGAAGACCAGGTGAAGAAATACAGGAATATAAAGCTGCTCATTTTGTAATAAGCCGTTTTACTGGCTGTTTTTATGGCTTTCATCGTGACTCCTGAAACGGCTATTGCGGTTAAGCTAAAATGATTTGTCCGTTATGACCCGGATATTGCCAACGTAGCTGCTGCCCTTCGCGGGAGACTTCCGGTAAAGGGAGGCTGCGAATATCCGTGCTGGCCGAGGCCGACACGGCAGTGATCAGCCAGTGAGATCCCACCGGCAGGGCATTTTTCAATACGGGTATGGCGGCGGTTTCGGCGAACATAATGCTGCTATTGGGCGGGGTGATAACGGTGGACGCTTCGCGCGACGTGTTATCTTCCAGCGCGACAATCCGGCTGATGCCGTTACCGGCTGTGACTGTCACCGCCTGTTTTTCTGCCGGATGCAGTATTTGCGTTGAAGGTGTCTGCATCACTGCAAAACCGCCTTCGGCCGTCTCCAGCGGACGCTGATTCTCAATGTGATGGACCCGCAAATGCCAGTCACCGCAGGGGATCAGCCAGGTGCGTACTGCTACGTCGTGCCACGGCAGCCAGCGGGAATAAATCATCCCGACGGTGATGCGGGTGTCGGCACAGTCGCGACGTCCGCGATAATAGCCGTCGCCCTCAGAGAACATCAGCATCGAATCGCAACCGGCATGATTCAGACCGTACCGGCCGCGATCCAGGGTGAATCCGAACTGACTGGAATAGGCGAATTTGGTGTATTTGGCTTCGGTATTCACAAAATTATTCAGCTCAAGCTGACCGGACGTGAGCATCACAACATGCTGACCTCCGGCATCGCGGGTCAGGATCTGACTGGCATGAGGAATGCAATGAGTGTCGGGCAGTGCCGGAAGGGGCGCCTCTTCTGCCGCCCAGAAGGCATCGTCCGGCGGCAGTGCCAGCACCAGGAACAGTTTGCATGCCCAGTAAGGTGAGCCCGGTGCGTTATAGTCTTCCGCCATCACCAGGTTCGGTGTGTGATAACCGATACTGAGCACGCCGTCGCGGTCGAAAATCGGCTCTTTCAGCCAGTGACGCAGATGGCGCAAAATCAGCCCTTTGATGATGCCCGGAGTGAACACGTCCAGTTGGCTGTACGCTGCCGCACTCCAGAACGCTGCTTCGGCAAAACGGTAGGTCAGGCTGCGTCCGAAAGGCACCGCTGCGCCACCCGCGGAAAACATCGTAATGAAATCATGTGCGAAACGTTGTGCCCGTTCACGCAGCATGGCTGCACGTGATGCATCCACATCAGCCATATTCTGAGCGTACAGCAGGCCGTAATAATGAAACGCCATCGAAATGTAGTAATCACGCGGCCTGCCGGGACCGTCGGAATACCAGCCATCGCCCAGATAATAATCTTCCATCAGCGCAAAACGGGCTGCCACGGCTTCCTGATCCCAGGGTAATCCGGATGTTTTAAAGCCCATCTGCACCATAACCGGGAAGAAATTCCAGTTGTTATTCGGGATGGTGGCATCACGCCCCTGATTCAGCCAGTCCGCCAGATTTTGTTGTTCCTGAACGCTGAAATGCTGCAACAGTTTTGTGTCAAGCAGCGTCAGCCCGACACCAAACGCCGCCATTTCCACACAGCGCTGATCAAAATCGCGGATATCTCCCCAGTATTGCGGATGCTGCGGATCAGTGCCGAAACGAATGGCATCCAGATAAAAAGATAAATCCTCACATTCACCTCCACCGGCCAGCAGCGGGAAAATGCCCCACAACATGCGCGACAGTGCTTCCATTTCGGCAATTTTTTTTCCGTAATGGGTGGTGGAATTTCCGAGGTTGATTCCGCTTTTGCCTTCTTCCGTATAAGGCGACACCGCCGAGAGCAACTCTTTCAGCAGATGCTGCACATCATCGCGGGTCTGTAACGGATTATTAATGTTCACTTTTTTCAGCGTCATAAAAATTCTCCCGGTGACGTAAGGGAAGCAAAAAATAAGGGTTTATTAATTTGAAATATTATTTCAATTCTCTGTGCTGCGAGTGAAATATAGAGAAATGAAAAACACTGATTGTTACGTGCTTCACAAAATGAGGTGATTTTTGAAATTGTGATTATTAAATCGCGACTAAAAGGGCTTAAATTATAAAAAACTGACTGAAAATTGTGTTTTGTTGTCCTTGTCGTTTTACGGTGCCAAATGAAAATGAGGAAAACAGGTATGCCCGTATCTGATTATCTGGAGCGTATTGCCCTTAATGAACGTCAGGTTTCCTTTAACCGGATGAACCGCGGGAGTGCCAATTATTTTCACTGGCATCAGTGTCTGGAATTACTTTTTGTCAGTCAGGGCTACGGGATTGTCATTGTGGATAATCAGCAATACACACTGCGTCCGGGGCGCTTGTTCGTTTTTCCGCCTTTTAAACTGCACAAAGTGTTTGTCGAATCCGGTGAAAAGAACCTGTATTTACGCACCACCATCCATCTGGATCATCAGTTGCTGGATGGTTGCCTGCAATCATTCCCGCAACGCCGGGCGAGGTTCGCAAATTTGTGGGATGCCGATCGTGCAGCACATATTTATGCTCTCAGCGAGCATGCCAGCCATATAGAAGTCATTCTCGAGCAGTTCAATCAGTTGTCCGAACCGCAGGCCGATCAGTGGGAAGAAATTACCCTGCTGATCTTGCAACTGATGGCATTTATGCCAGCGGAAGACGTGTTGCCAAAAACTGTCAGCCGGACAACAGCTTCTAAAGTCATGCAATGGATTGAAGAAAATTACGTGCAAAAATTTTCGCTGGCGGAACTCTCTGTGGCCCTCGGATTGTCAGAAAGTTATATCTCGCGGGTATTCGGGCAGGAAACCGGTGGCTCAATTCAGGATTATCTCGCCACCCGGCGGGTTAAACGGGCATGTGAATTGCTGCGTTCCACAGACCGTTCGGTCGAAGCGATCGGGCTGCAATGCGGATTTACTGACGCGCCGTATTTCATTACCCGTTTTAAAAAGATGATCGGCAAAACGCCGTTGCAGTATCGCAAGGCGGCGTTTTCTCTGACGACTTAACGCCAGCTGGCGGGTGCAGAACCGAGCGGGGAAGCGGGGAGGCGCCACCTTAAGGTTGTGTTTTCCAGATGAACGGGAGGAAGCAGTCGCCGGGCATTGCCCCAGACCGTGCGTTCGGGCTCGGATGAAAAATCGTCCTGTTCTGCAGATTCAATCAGCGGTTCGTGACATGCTGCTGCTGATGCGCCATTTTTCATCAGTTCACAGGCAGTGCGTGCCAGTGAAAGTCTGCATTCACTGCCCTGACCGGTTTGCATACGTTGCGCCAACCCGTGGAGCACAGCGGCAGCCATCAGATAACCGGTCGTGTGATCCAGCCCCTGAACCGGCAACGGCACCGGTTTGTGACTACCGGAAAGCCGCATTCCCTGTGCTGCAATCCCGCAGCTCATTTGTACCAGACTGTCATATCCGCGCCGTTCGCGCCATGGCCCGCTCCAGCCATACGCATTCAGACACACATCCACCAGCCCCGGCGCAATCGCACGACGCTTTTCACTGCCATATCCCAGTCTGTGCAGCGCGCCCGCGCGATAACCATGAACCATCACATCCGCGTCCCGCAGTAATTCTTCGAAACGGTGCCGGTCCTGCGGGTTATGCAGATTCAGCCGTGCGCAATGTTTGCCGAGTGTGATATCCGCTTCCTGACTGGCTTCATCCCAGCCGAAAGGATCAATACGCAATACCTCGGCGCCCAGTCCGGCGAGAAAACGCGTGGCCACCGGACCGGCGAGAATTCTTGTCAGGTCGAGTACTTTCACGCCTGCCAGCGGCTGTAGCGGGGACAATTCCCATTGCGGCAGTGCAGCCTTAGCTGACACCGAATGTTGAAAAAGAGGTTCCGAAATCAGCGACTTTCCCTGTACATGCTGCTGCCATTCTTCCGGGCTGAACATCTGTGCGGCACATCCACCCGCCCGCACAACGGCTTGTTCAAGTTCTGCTTTTTTCCACATCTTCACCCGCAGCGCCAGCGCCTCATGGTTTTCTGCTTTGCCGAGCAGTGTCTCTACGACCTTGCGGTGGACGGGGGCATTAGTATGCAAACGGATCCAGCCGTCCGCGGTGGCGTAATCCCCCGCCAGGCTGTCCCAGGCGGGTGGTATATCCCAGCCTTCAGGCCGGATACTGGTTTTGCACCACAGCGAGGCCAGGCGACGATCCACAGTCACCGTATCGTGTTTATCGCTTTTAAGAGCAACAAGCTGTGAAACGGCAATACCCGCCAGCGCCACAGAGGCGGCAATCAGTGGCGTGACCGGATAATAAGACGGAAGATTGCCGGTACCGCTGACATGGAGCGTACAGGGAAGTGAAATTTTGCCGCTTAACTGTGCGTATAGCTCACGCGCTTTCTCCTGAATCTGTTCATCGGACATGCGGGGATCTCCATGCAATAAACAAAAAAATCACCAAACTATAAGCATTCAGCATAGCAGGACGGGCAAAAGGCGCGCTATCTGGCGAGAATGACTCGATGAGGGAGAAATAACAGTAACCTTCCGGTAACAGAATGCTCCTAAAGTCAGCCGTGATTTGCGCGCCAAAACAGGGCAGGAATAGCGGCTCAAATCCGGGTTTCTGAAAACCGGCTCAGCCCCTGTCATACGGGGAACGGGCGCGGTAAGAACTGATGACTTTTACAAGCAAAATATTAGCTGAATGCATTCAATTTCTTGTACGCGGCTTGTGAATTTTACGTTAGCCTTAGGGTCGAAAAATTCTGAATACGCGGGGACGGCGTCACAGCACGATGTCTCCAGATTTTTGCCCAGTACAGGAAACGATTCTGGCATGGAACGAAGAGCATTTATTAAAGCATCTATGGCACTCGCCGCCTGGTGTGGTGTGCCGGCTATGTCCACACTGTTTACCCGTTCCGCTGAGGCGGCAGAGGCGAATGTAGCGGACGGCGGCGAACTGCCATTTGATTTCAATGCGCTGAAAAAGATGGCGAAAGATTTAGCGGATAAGCCTTATGGTGGCGCGCCGCAGCCGTTACCGAAAACGCTGGCTGAACTCACGCCGCAGGCCTACAACGCGATTCAGTATGATCATGCACATTCCCTGTGGAATGGTCTGCCTGACCGCCAGCTTGATGTGGAACTGTTCCACGTTGGTATGGGTTTCAAACGCCGCGTGCGCATGTATTCCGTGGATCCGGTGAAACATCTGGCGCGCGAAATCCATTTCCGCCCTGAATTGTTTAACTATCACGATGCCGGTGTTGATACCAAACAACTGGAAGGTTTCTCCAACCTTGGTTTCGCCGGTTTTAAAGTCAATAAAGCCCCTGAGCTGACGCGCCGCGACGTGGTGTCTTTCCTCGGTGCCAGCTATTTCCGCGCGGTCGATGATACTTATCAGTATGGCCTGTCAGCGCGCGGCGTGGCGGTTGATACCTTTACCGATCAGCCGGAAGAATTCCCTGATTTCACCGCGTTCTGGTTTGATACACCCAAACCTGGTGACACAACGTTTACGGTTTACGCTTTGCTGGACGGCATGAGCATCACCGGCGCGTATAAATTCGTGATCCACTGCGAACCGACCCGCGTGGTGATGGAAATTGAAAACCATCTGCATGCCCGCGAAGACATCAAACAATTGGGCATTTCCCCAATGACCAGTATGTTCAGTTGCGGCACCAGTGAACGGGGCCGTTGCGACACAATCCATCCGCAAATCCACGACTCAGACCGTCTGGAGATGTGGACCGGCAGCGGCGAATGGATTTGTCGCCCGCTGAACAATCCGCAGCGATTGCAGTTCAACGCTTTCAGCGACAACAGCCCGAAAGGTTTTGGTCTGTTGCAGCTCGACCATGACTTTGACAATTATCAGGATGTGATCGGCTGGTACAACAAGCGTCCGAGCCTGTGGGTGGAACCGGTCGGAGACTGGGGGAAGGGGGCCGTTAATCTGATGGAAATCCCGACCACGGGTGAAACGCTGGATAACGTTGTGTGCTTCTGGCAGCCGGAAAAACCGGTGAAATCCGGCGCGGAATTCAGTTTCAGCTACAAACTGTACTGGAGTTCTGAACCTCCTCACCGCAGCCCGATGGCGAATGTGCTGGCGACCCGTACCGGTATGGGCGGTTTCCCGGAAGGCTGGGCACCGGGTGAGAATTATCCGCAAGTCTGGGCGCGCCGTTTTGCTATCGATTTTATTGGCGGTGAGCTGAAAGCCTTTGCTGATAAAGGCATTGAACCGGTGATCAATGTCTCGGCAGGTAAAATTAAAAACATCGAAATTTTGTATGTGCAGCCGTTCGACGGTTACCGCATCTTATTTGACTGGTATCCTGACAGCGATTCAGTCGCACCGGTCGAGCTGCGTATGTTCCTGCGCAACGGCCAGACTGCGCTGTCTGAAACCTGGCTGTATCAGTATTTCCCGCCAGCGCCGGACAAACGCAAATATATCGATGACCGGCAGATGACCCAATAATCCCGTCATCCCTCAATACAAAAAGCCCCGAATATTCGGGGCTTTTGCTTTTTTACATTATTTTTTGCAGATGAACCGGACACAGGAACATGCAAGATACTTCAAAGGTAACGCAAGGGTAACGCACGGCACTCAGCTGATGAAGGCCAAGATGGCAATCAAAACGCCTTCACCAGCATTCCGTTTTGCGGCTGTTGCTGAGGATGTCTCAGCGCCGCGTCGAAAGATTTTTCAACCTCTTTCAACTGTTGTAAAAATTCGTTCGGCGAAAACTCATGTGGTTTGCTGCTCATATAGGCAAGCGCCAGTTCTTTGGCGTTGTAGCGCTGAAAGTTATACATGCTGTTCCTTATTAATCTCAGAAATATTAACGGAATGGCTAACAGCGAGCTGGCTAATGACCACTGCTTACGACGTGCTGCCAATGCAATGAATTCTACGGGTTTCCTTATTAAGCGAAAGTCGCTTTTATTGATGTATTCAATAGCTAAAAGCTAACAATCTGCCTATACGCTATCGGTAATGAATTATGTGGATTTTAATAATCCTTATGGGGTATCAGAACAGGCGAAAGGAATTTCCCCGATTATTTTAAACATCCGCACCTTTTGGAAAAATTCTTTGCGAGTCATGTTGTTAAAGTGAATCAAATCAGTTGGGCTCGCTGTTGCACTGCGGTACGCTCGGGCAGTTATTCACATCCACATTATCCACGAAAAGAGGTTTTTATCATGAGTAAATTTATCTTTTCTTCGCCAAGAAAATACGTCCAGGGCAGCGGTGTGCTGGATGAGTTAGGAGATTATCTGCCCGCACTGGGAGGGAAATCATTCCTGATTGCTGATGATGTTGTTTGGGGAATTATCGGCGAGCGCGTTCAGCATTCATTAAAAAAAGCTGACGTGGCATTTCATTATGAGCGCTTTAACGGTGAAGCCTCTGCCAGCGAAATTACCCGTCTGGCCGGCATTGCCCGTCATGCGGGAACCCAGGTCGTGGTGGGCCTCGGTGGCGGTAAAACACTGGATACCGTGAAAGCGATTGCCGATGAACTGAAACAAAACGTCGTGATCGTGCCGACCGTGGCCTCAACCGATGCACCGTGCAGCGCGTTGTCGGTTATCTACACCGATGAAGGTGTTTTCGAATCTTACCGTTTCTACAATAAAAATCCGGATCTGGTGCTGGTAGATACCCATGTGTGTGCTCAGGCACCGGTACGCCTGTTTGCCTCCGGGATCGCTGACGGCCTGGCCACCTTTGTCGAAGCACAGGCGGTATTGCGTTCGCATTCTCAGTCAATGGTCGGGGGTGACCCGACTATCGCCGGGATGGCGATTGCCGAAGCTTGCGAGAAAACGTTGCTGACCTATGGTTACAGTGCCTATACGGCGGTTGAGCAGAAACTGGTGACGCCAGCCGTTGAAGCCGTAGTGGAAGCTAACACGCTGCTTTCCGGTCTGGGTTTTGAAAATGCCGGTCTGGCAGGTGCGCACGCGATCCACAATGGTTTTACGGCGATTTCAGGTGATATTCATCATCTGACCCACGGTGAAAAAGTGGCCTACGGTACACTGACGCAGATGGTGCTGGAACAGCGCCCGGACGAAGAAATCGCGAAATACGTCCGTTTCTACCGTGCCATTAAAATGCCAACCACGCTGAAAGAAATGCATCTGGAAAACGAATCTTTTGCCAGTCTGGTGAAAATCGGTGCGCTGGCAGGCGGCGAGGGCGATACGCTGGGTAACCTTAACCACAATCTTTCCGCCGAAGACGTGGCGAACGCTATTCTGGCGGTGGATGCATTCAGTAAAACGGTGAAGTAATTGCTGTAACGGCTCCCCCGTGTGCAGGGGGAGCATTAACACTTAACCAAACATCGCATGGTATAAATTGCGCTTTTTCAGATGGCCGAAATAATGCATTGTGCGAATAATTTTCTATTGTGTATATTAATTATGTATGTGCTTGTCTGTTTTTTTAATAATAAATGCCATTTCAAAATGAAGTCTTTGTTTATTGCTGAGGAAAAGATAAAAATATATTTCCCGTGATTCAGGATGAAAGGAAATGAACAAACACTTCCAGAATAAAGATTCATTAAACCGGTATTTGTTATGCTTTCTATTTAACGAAAAAATTAATGCAGATGTCTTATCGTTTACCGCGACCGAACACCTGAGCAAACCCTACAAATACATGATTAAATTCACGTGCCAGGATAAGAGTATCCCTATAGAACAGGTTCTTAACACGAACGCCTCTTTCCTTTTTCGTGCCCCCAATATTCATGCATTTCTTGAATCTGACCAGAAGTGGCTGGAAATAAAGCAGGTAAACGGTGTAATTACATCATTCTCACGTATTGATTCTTCACCAGATGAAGCTCTTTATGAATGTGTTTTAGAAAACGAATTAGCGCTTCTTGATAAAACCCGTAAGTCTGCTGTCTACCTCGGCATCAGCGTTCCTGAGCTGGTAAAAAAAGTGATGCTGGAACACAAGCAGATCCAGAGTTACAAAATTGACTTTGAAACACTCCAGTCAACTTACCCGTCACGCGCAATGGTCATTCAGTGGCAGGAAACAGACTTACAATTTATTCTGCGATTGCTCTGCGAAGTTGGGATTTGGTTTCATTTTGAAAATCATCCCAAAATAACCACTGAAACCCTCATTATATTCAGTGACAGTGGTACGGGTTATCAGTTTTCTGACAAGAAAATTCCCTTTGTCAGGAACTCTGGTATGACCAATGAGAAAGAATACATTACCGATCTCAGGGAGTTCTACAACGTCGTTTCTGATGCTGTTAAAACCCGTAATTATAATTACCGTGACCCGTCTTCCCCTCAGGCTGATAAATCTGTCTACGTACACAATGTTTCAGAAAGCGTCCGTGCTGGTCAGGAATATCGTTATGGCGATAATCAGCTTACTTCCGGCGATTACTATGGGACTGAGGGCGAATCGGCGTCATTTTATGCCCGTGTGCGCCACGAATATTTGCTGAATCACCAAAGTATTTTTACCGCAGTGACCAATGATCCTCAAATTTCACCGGGTGTGATGTTCTACCCCACAGGGAATGTCCCCGAGGGTTTTAAGCGCGGTTTTGTCGTCTGTCAGATTGAAATCAGCGGCAGTCGAGCAGTGCATTTTACTTCGACACTCAGCGGCATCCCTTACAGTGAGGTGTATTGTTTTCGCCCTGAACGTCTTCCCCGTCCGGTCATTTCCGGCACAGTACCCGCGAGGGTATCAGCCAGAACACGTAATGCCCTTTATGCAGAGACGGATGTGCAAGGCCGTTACATCGTTAAATTCGATTTTGATGTCGATGAGAAAAAGAAAGGTTACGAAAGTGCTTTTGTCAGGCTTGGCAGACCTTACGCTGGCGATACCTTCGGTTTTCACTTCCCCTTACTGGATAATACCGAGGTCGCGGTTGCCTTTGAGCTGGGCGACCCTGACAGACCGTTTATTTCCCATGTGCTCCATGATGGCGCAAATCCTGATCTGGTCACCATCAAAAACGACACACGCAACATTATCCGCACGGCCTCTTTCAACAAGATAAGACTCGAAGATAAGCGCGGGCAAGAGCATATCAAGCTGTCCACCGAGTACGGCAAAACACAACTCAATACCGGTCATCTGGTCGATGCCGAACGCCAAAAGCGCGGAGAAGGTTTTGAGCTACGCACTGATAAGTGGGGGACGATACGTTCCGCTAAAGGGCTGATGCTCACCACGGAGCCACAGCCAGGCGCAGAGGGAAAACAGCTTGATATGACGGCTGCCATCAGTGCATTGCAAAGCGCCTTAGCACTCGCCCGGACATTACAGCAAACCGCCACCACAGCCGGTGCCGGTGCGGTTGATACAGGCGCACAGCAGCAGTTGAGTAAGGCGCTTAACCAGCTCACGTCATCCTCACTTTTAGCCTATTCAGGCCAGGGACAGGCATTCATCACTCCCTCGGCGCTTCAGCTTTCAGCGGGTGAAGATCTGATTGCCACCGCAGGCAGCAATGCCAGCCTGAACATTGTTAAAAAATTCTCATTAGCCGTCGGCGAAAAGTTGTCTTTATTTGCTCAGAAACTGGGGATCCAGCTGATTGCCGCAGCGGGCAATGTCGAAGCCCAGGCACAGCGTGGCGAAATGCATTTACTGTCACAGCAGGATTTCACGCTGTCATCCACAGACGGCAAGATGACCGCCAGTGCCAAAAAAGGCATCCAGTTTTCCTGTGGCGGCGGTGGTATCCGCATTAACGCCGACGGCTCTGTTGAAATATTCTCTCCGACCGGTATTGAACTGAAAGGACCGAATCTGGCTTTTATGGGGCCGGAACGTGTTACGACCACAGCCCCCGTTTTTGAAAAAGGCACCTTTAAGCGGCGATTCAAACTCCATTCTTCTGATGATCCTGATCAGCCTGTCTCTCATCAAAAATTCCGCTTAACCGGCACAGACGGAACGGTTACCGAGGGGATGACGGATGGTGAAGGACATTCATCCCTGCTTGATGCTGATGATATTCACATGTTCAAAATGGAGATTTTACATGACTGATCAGAAGGGTAGCCCTTATCAACCCCGCGTCATTGCCACCCATGAAATCGGTGTACATCACTCACTGGGTTTAGCGGCACAGACCTGTAACATCGGGATTAAACGGCCTATGCCGTGCATTGTCATTCTGGTACACGGTGTGAATGACGTCGGCGAGGCGTACCAGAATCAGGAAAAAGGCATCATTGCCGGTTTGAATAAGCGTCTTGACCGCGCCGATTTATACGCGCACGAATGGCGGGATTTTATGCTGATGCATAATGAAAGTGCGCAGCAAAAAATCAAAGCTCCCGGCCGCTCACCGGTAATTCCTTTCTACTGGGGCTATAAGCCCGTTACCCATGACGACTACATTCAAGATCAACAAAAGTATCGTGATGAACTGAAGACTTTACACGACGACGCCAGACTCCCCTATGACGCTTACCAGGAAGATGATCCTAAAAAAATGGCGGCTCAGGGGAATGACGGCGGCAATTCTGTCAAATTTCAGAACGACAGTTTTAAAAATGCGCTGGATGCCAATTTTGCAAAAAATGGTGGTACGTTTGCCAACGCGACCACCAGCATACCGGATATGTTAGGGCCGGGTTCAGGGGGCGCGGTACTGGCGCCGGTAGGCTTCGCCACGCTGTATATGAACGGCGGCGATTACACTCACCCGATTTACCCAAACCCGCACCGCATCTATCAGTTTTTTGCCGCACAAAGGCTGGCGGATTTAATTATGCAGATCCGAAGCAACCAGGCCACAAGAAATGATGTGATAAACGTCGTCGCCCACAGCCAGGGAACCATTATTACCATGCTGGCGAACATGCTGGTTAAACAGGCAGGCGGAGAACCGGCAAACTGCGTGATCATGAACCACTCTCCGTATTCTCTGGAAAGCCGGATAAGTGAAAACATTCAGGAAGGAAATCAGCAAACCACCGAGGCCAGACAGAAGACTTTTAGAAACTTCTGCAACCTGATGGCGACGCAATACCAGGGAACACAACACACGGAGGAGGAAATAACGGCCATTGAGACATTGTGTGCGCTGCCGTCGGCCAGGAAAAATCAGTGGCACACTGACCCGCGCTACAGCCGGAATAATAACGGCAGAGTGTTTAATTATTTCTGTGTCGATGATGACATTGTGTCATTACAAAACGTTCAGGGGATCGGCTGGCGGGGAGTGCCACAGGCGATTGCTCAGGATATCCCTAATCTTTATCAGCGCGTCTTTGTCCAGCATGGTGAGGTAGGGAAAGCTCCGGACGGACAACCTTTTGTTTATCCCATCAAGAAATCCGGCGATTTCAGCACCGCATCAGGCATCAATGCCGCTTATTATTTCCGCGACGTGATACCCAATGCTGAGGAGTTGCCGGAACCCTTTAAATTTGTATTGCAGGGACAGAACACAAATTACGAACACGCCGTTGATCCGGACAGCCCCGATCAGACGATTTCCTATTCTGCCAAAGCGGGCGCGATAAGCCGGACAGGCAAGGCCATCTATCAGCTGGATAAATATGATTACCGCGACCTTATGCCGGGTTCGGTGCTCAGTGAACAACAACTGATTATCGAAAGTATCTACCGTGAAAAGAAAATCATCAAAGGGGTGATCACAGGAACGCCTGAATATCGCGGTATTCAGTTTACCTGGCTGAAATCACGCGAGGAACTGGAAAAGGAATGGCTGAAAACGGATCCGGTGGGTTACAGCCAGCATTCCTCCATCGTGATGAGTGAATTTGCGCCCTCACATGCCATGGCATTTGATCTGGCCATTGGTCAGTGCAAGTCATTCGATTATCAGGAAGGCAAATTCTGGGAAAGTTTGCTCCATCGGGCTGACTGGCGGGATCCGTTGAATCCATTCTTTGATGCAAAGGAATACTACAGGAGTGGAAAACTTCCCTATGACAATACGAAGATACATATGAGTAAACCCGAGCAGGTGCTTCCGAAAGGTGATTTTGGTGTGGACAATGGTTATGGTCCTCGTGAAAAACCTTATGTGCGCAGCCGTATTGAAATCGAAATGGAGCTCTTCCTGGCGGGAAGTTCAGGAATGATAGCAATCAAACAATGGGAAATGCCGCAACCATTAAGTGACAGCCAGTTGAAGTCATGAAGTCATAAAGGAGACGTGATGAACGGAATGAAATTATTAACAGGCTTACTACTGATTGCTGCAGCCAACACCGTACAGGCCAAAAAAGTGCCGACGCAGGTGGTTTATCGCTTTGACGATCACAGGTATCTGGAACTTAAAGGCTGGAATTGCGAAGGGGAACTTTGGTACATCGATACTAAAAGGGGGGTTCGTTCAAATCCTGTGGGTCAGTTTTATCGCATATTCACCCGAAAACTTGTACATCCCTCTGAGCGATATATTGCCCTAACAGGATGGAGTGCAGGAGGTTTTAGAGTGTCTAAAGATTATGGGCAAACATGGAGTACAGCTATGTTTTCTCCAGGTCCTAATGAACCTGACGAAATGAATCAACCCCCGTCAGAAGATGTCATTTCTTTCACCGTCGTTAACGATCAGGGTTTTTTACTGACTAAAAAAAGCCTCTATATGTCGTCCAGAGGATTTGACGATCCGCGCATCCTTCCTGGCGGGCCAGGTATCACTTTTACAGCACCAGATGGCACCCTCGATACAATAAAACCAAGGTCCCCGGGATGGTCCTGGGGAATGGTCTATATGACCAAAAGAGGGCTGGCAGATGCAACTAATCAATATAGAACTGAATGGATGAACTTGCCGGATAACGTCCCGGAAGTGAAGAACTATCAGGGATGGGATCATATGCGCTGCGATATGGATGCAGGGAAATAAAAGGGAGCATGCAATGAAAGGGCTAAAAGTTTTAGGCGGATTATTGATGACGCTGGTGGTGGGCGCAGCGCAGGCAAAAGAGCCTCCGGCGCAGGTGGTTTATCGCTTTGACGATCACAGGTATCTGGAACTTAAAGGCTGGAATTGCGAAGGCGAACTTTGGTACATCGATACCAAATTAGGGATACGCTCGGAAGTGGCCAGCCAGTTTTATCGTATTTTTACCCATAAATATGTCCATCCCTCTGAACGTTATATTGCTATCCCCTGGTGGGGAGCAGGGATAAGTGGCTTTACAGTGTCGAAAGACTATGGGCAAACCTGGGAGAGCGGCGGTGGACGGATGTCTCCTGGCCCAAATGAGCCTAATGGGGATAACGCCCCCCCTTATGGCGATGCAATTTCTTTCACCGTCGTTAACGATCAGGGTTTTTTACTGACTAAAAAAAGCCTCTATATGTCGTCCAGAGGATTTGACGATCCGCGCATCCTTCCTGGCGGGCCAGGTATCACTTTTACAGCACCAGATGGCACCCTCGATACAATAAAACCAAGGTCCCCGGGATGGTCCTGGGGAATGGTCTATATGACCAAAAGAGGGCTGGCAGATGCAACTAATCAATATAGAACTGAATGGATGAACTTGCCGGATAACGTCCCGGAAGTGAAGAACTATCAGGGATGGGATCATATGCGCTGCGATATGGATGCAGGGAAATAAAAGGGAGCATGCAATGAAAGGGCTAAAAGTTTTAGGCGGATTATTGATGACGCTGGTGGTGGGCGCAGCGCAGGCAAAAGAGCCTCCGACGCAGGTGGTTTATCGCTTTGACGATCACCGGTATCTGGAATTAAAAGGGTGGGATTGTGTCGGAGCGCTTTGGTATACCGATACTCAAAAAACGATTCATACTGAAGTTGTTAAGCAATTTTACCAGATTTTTACCCAACCATTTATTCATCCATCAGAAAAATACATCGCCATTCCCGGATTGAATGTTTCTGAATTTGTTGTATCGAAAGACTATGGAAAAACCTGGCAAACAGCGGTATTTGCGCCTGAGAATTTAGAGTGGCGCCTTAAGCAATGGTCAAATCAACCCGTGCATCCTGACAGGGAAAATACGATATCTTTTACCGTCGTTAATCAACGGGGTTATTTACTGACCAGACCCTATAACAATCCTCGCGAGAAGCAAAAGAAGTGGATGTTTATGTCGTCACAACCTTTTGATGCACCAGAAATGAATACAGATAAGCCAATCAATATTGACGTAGGTCCTGATTATAAACCCGTCGCGATGCCGGGTGGTTTTCGTGGCTGGTCCTGGGGGACATTATATATTACCGCAGATGAACTGCGGCAAACGTCACTCAGGGGGCAAACCAACTGGCAGGACTTACCCGATAAGGTCCCTGAAGTGAAGAACTACCTGGGATGGGAACACATGCGCTGCGATATGGATGCGGGGAAATAATATGAAAGGCGTTATTCGTTTGAACGATCCTCTGGTCAACGGGGGATATGTTAATCAGGCCTCCGGATCGCAGTTTATGGGCATCGCCGTTGCTCTCAAAGGTGATACGGTCATTTGTCTGGCACACAAAGGGACATTTCCCATTACAGAGTGTTGCGAAACCTGGACGATGAACGGGCGTGGCGTTGTTGTCGATGATTGCAGGGCAGCCTGTGGTTGCGCAATTAAAACCACGCTGCAAATTGCCGGAGCCTGTCAATGAGTCAGTGGAAACTATACCCACCCCTTAAAAAGAGAGAAAAGTTTCGTTTCCCCTGGCTCCCTATCTTACTGATATATATTGTGGTCATTGTTGTAGCGGTATTGATAAGGGCTTTGTCCTGGCCTGACAATAAACCCGTTGAGGACATATTTTTTCTCCAGTCTGTGGTGGTGCCTTTTGTCATTATTACAACATGCTTATGCTATGCGGGTATGTTTCTCTCTGTTGAGGGATACTATTATGATGTTAAAAGGCAGTGCGTGGAGTGGGATTTATATTATCTGAAAAAGTTTTCTCAGAGACGCCTGGTGATTGTTGGATACACTTCCGTCGCTCCTGTAGATAACCTTGCGGTGCAATTGCTTAAATTAGAGGGGCAATTCCCCCTTGCGCCGAAAACCCCGCTAAGGATAAAAATGGCGGAAAGATTTGAGGTGACGAAATCACAGTATATTTTTAATCAGCTTATTGAGACTCTGGCGGATAAAATAATTAAATATCCTGAGGTAGAGGTATTCTATTGGTTGCGTGAAGGTGATAATACAACAACCGAAGAATTACGCAGAGTATTAGATGAACATGGTCTCAAATTTAAAAATGAAATAACGCAGCTCTGTGAATGTCCGGATTACAGCGTGCTGGCAGCAATGATCGAAGAGTCAGGTAATCAATGGCAATATAGCCGTTTAATTATTATTGCCGATCTCTACAATGATGAAACGGTGAACAGCATGGAAAGTGCCACAGCCTTATTTATTTGCAAAGAATATCCGGTGAATGAAAAGCCCAAACCTGTTTATCTTTACCAGCCTTTAACCGGCGACGCTGATCTTGCTGATTCGGTACCTGTGTATCTGGCAGGTGAACAAACAACTGCCCCCAAAATACTTTGGCATACCGGATTAGCACAGACAGAAAAATATCCACTTCTGAATGCATTGAACGAATGCAAAGTGGCAGCGGAAAGAATCGATCTTGAACTGGCTTTTGGTGAATATACCGCAGGTTACAGGTGGCTTGCACTGGCAGTGGCTTCTGATGCTGCGAGGTATGGGCAAGGAGCACAACTTATTGCTGCATCAGAAAAGGGTAAAGCTGCTTTAACGGTATTATCGGCGACACAGCCTTCAGCGTTAAAACTCCCCGAAGGGGATTATGTTGCTATGCCGCTTTTGTGGTCTTTTCCGGCCCTTGTGATGTCAATAGTCGCTTTTGTTTTTAGCTGGGGGGTTTATTTCGGCGTGCCAGAGGGATGGTCAGTCATCATATTTATCGCGATAATGTTTTTAATTACCCCGGTATTGGGCGTTTTACTTACCCGATTTGCAGTGAGATCTGCTGAAAATGATGTGCAATATCCGCAAGAATAATATAAACGGGTCTGAAAAAAGGACCCGTTTGCTCTCCGGAGGGTAAATTTTTAAATCCGCGCCATCACCCAGGGAATAGCCACCGGCAGTTGTGACAACAGATACAGCATCAGCCCGATAAATGCGCCGACCAGCGTGCCGTTGATGCGAATAAACTGTAAATCCTTGCCGATGTTTAACTCAATCTGGCGCGACATATCACGCGCATCCCAGCCTTTAACCGTGTCACTGATATGGCGTGTCAGGAATTGCGCGAACTCCGGCGCGACTTTCTCTGCAATACTTTCCATCTGCTGATTCAGCGAGAGGCGCAGCTTTTCATCCTGCGCCAGCGCATTGCCCAGCCATTGCCCGGATTCGGTGACTTTAGCGAATACCCGCGAATCCTCGCTTTCCAGATCTTCTTTCAGCCAGTTGCGCATATCGCCCCATAACTGCAATACGTAGATATTCAGTTTCTCGTCATCTTTCAGATATTGCTTGATCTCTTCCGCTTTCTGCGCAGTGGCCGGGTCATTTTGCAACTTCCAGATAAAGCGCTGAACGGACTGATCAAAGCCTTTGCGGAAGGCATGGGTTTTGTCGTTGCCCATATCATCGAGCACCGAATTTACCGCATTGGACACCATATCCGCGCCGTTGCGCCCCAGCCAGCCGGTGGGCAGCAATTTGGCGGTCAGCGGATGTTCGCGTTTCATCCAGCCAACAATCTGCGCGGAAATAAACTGTCGCGTACTGTCTTTGTCCAGCAAAATTTCCAGCTGATCCATCGCCTGATCCAGCAGTTCCTGATGGCGGCCGTTTTTGGTCAGACTGTCCAGCAAGGTGGCAACCGAGGCTGACAAGTCAATTTTGTCGATCACACGGTACAGCGCACGGCGGATAAGTTGTGCGATGCGCTGATCGTCCGTGACATCGAGAAATCCGCGGATCATCTTCACGGCATATTTCGCAAACCGCTGCGCGTTGTCCGGCGCGTTCAGCCAGTCGGTCAGCATGCGTGCCGGGTCATGCTGGCGAATGAGCGTAATAAGCGTGGCGGGCGCAAGGAATTTCTCCTGCACGAACACTGCCAGATTATCGGCAATTTTGTCTTTGTTTTTAGGGATGATCGCCGTATGCGAGGCGACGAAGGGCACCGGTACGCGACGAAACAGCGCCACGACGGCAAACCAGTCGGCCATGGCACCGACCATCGCAGCCTCAGAAATGGCTTTCAGCCCGGACACCCAAAAGTTGGGCGGCAGGAAAAGGGTGATGATAAACAGGGCAGCGGCCACCAGCAGCAGCCCCAGCGCGTTACGTTTACTTCGGTGAAGTTCTTGTTCTTTATCCATTACCTCAGTTTAGGAAGCGTGCGTCGGACTGTCAGCTTTTTTCTTGCGCCGGTGAGTAACGGAAACGGCGTTCTAAAATTTCGTAAAGGGTCAGCCCGTTCTCCAATGCAGATCACAAAATGAACGATAACACTTTGCGGAGGCCTTAATGTTTCTATAAAAGAAACACTGAAAGATAAGTGAACGTCATCCTGCCGCAGCCTGGCGGGTCGTGAGAATAAATATGAGAGAACATTCTTATGTCAGAACAACCACTTACCCGCGTTAAGGCAAAAAGCACCGGGCGCGTACGCTTTATGGTGCTCGGTCTGGTGTTTATCAACATCATTATCAATTACATGGACAGAACCAATCTGTCGGTGGCGGCCACGCAAATGGCCGGTGAATTACAATTTACACCATTGCAGATGGGGCTGATATTTTCAGCATTTGGCTGGATTTATGCCGCATTGCAAATCCCCGGCGGCTTTATCATTGACCGCTTCGGCGCCCGCGTAGTGTATGGCGTGGGATTGTTTCTCTGGTCACTGATCACCGCGCTGCATGCCGTGGCCAGCAGTTTTGGCGCACTGATTGGTCTGCGTCTCGGCGTCGGGGCATTTGAGGCACCGGTGATGCCTTCCAATAACCGGGTGATTTCCAGCTGGTTTCCTGAAGAAGAAAGGGCCAGCGCCATCGGCATCTATTCTTCCGCGCAATTTGTCGGACTGGCCTGCATGACGCCGGTGTTATTTCATGTGCAGGATCTTTACGGCTGGCGAGGGTTGTTTCTGATCACCGGTGTGGCGGGCATGGTCTGGGCGCTGGTGTGGTATTGCCTTTACCGCGAACCGCTGGAGCATAAAGGCGTTTCTCAGGCAGAGCTTGACCATATTCGTGACGGCGGCGCGATCCTTGAAAGCCGGCAGGAAGCGGCGAAGCGCAAATTTGTCTGGAGTGACCTCGCGCTGATGTTCCGCAGCCGCAAGCTGGCCGGCATTTATTTCGGTCAGTTCACCATTTCAGCCACCTTCTGGTTTTTCCTCACCTGGTTCCCCACCTATCTGGTGCAGTACCGGCATATGGATTTCATCAAATCAGGCTATATCGCCTCGGTACCTTATCTGGCCGCTTTTGTGGGCGTGTTGCTGGCGGGATTTGTCTCTGACCGGTTAATCAAACGTGGCGTCAGCGCCAGTTTTGCCCGTAAAGC
Source organism: Rahnella perminowiae (assembly GCF_019049695.1). NCBI lineage: Bacteria > Pseudomonadati > Pseudomonadota > Gammaproteobacteria > Enterobacterales > Yersiniaceae > Rahnella > Rahnella perminowiae. Next base: position 33,693 of record NZ_JAFMOT010000177.1, on the reverse strand, counting down.
ACCGGTGATTTTGGGTATGGCGCTGACCCTGTTCATTCTGGGTGCGAATTACACCAATGATCCGACGCTTATTATCGTCTTTATGTCGGTGGCGTTTTTTGGCAACGGCCTGGCGACCATCACCTGGGTATTCGTCACGGCACTCGCGCCGCGTCACCTGATCGGGCTGGCGGGTGGGGTGTTTAATTTTACCGGCGCGTTGTCATCGATTGTGGTGCCGATTGCCATCGGTGCGTTGATAAGCGGAGACAACTTCGCCCCGGCGCTGGCGTTTATTGCTGTACTGGCGGGGCTTGGGATCTGTTCTTACCTGTTTGTGGTGGGGCGGATCAGTCTTGACCCCCCGGAACACCCTACACAGGATGAGGAACGAGCTGCGCGGTGAGCTGGCGTAAGCCGGTCAGGCGCGTTGCGATGTCAGCTTCACCGGTATTCCACATGCCGGCGAAGGCCAGCGCGGCGTTATGTGCACCCAGCGGTTGTGCCATCGACACCTCGCCGTCGTCATGCTGCCAGACGACATAACCCTGCTCACGCTGCTGCGCCAGATAAGGTGCCATCGTCTGCCACTGTTCCTGTGTGAACCGTGCCTGCAATGCGTCATCACTTTCAGCCGCAAGCAGCGACATGCCAATCACAGATTGCCATGCGGGCAGCATATGAAAACCGGCCAGTGCCTGACTGACCTGAAGACCCGGTTCAGAGTGATAAATATAAGTGACCTGATCCTCCCACAGCACGCCCATTGCCACCACGATGTCTTTAGGGGCGTGGCGCTCAAGCAGCGGCAGAGCCTGCGAAAACAGTGCGGAGCCGCGGATAGATTGCGCGGCAAGGGCGTGGATGCCCGGACCGGGAAGATAGCGCCGCTGATCATCCTGCTGGGTCAGCCCCATGGCCGCCATGGTCATCAGCAGCCGGTTAACCCGGGTCGCGTTGATATCCATCAGGCGTGCCAGTTCGCGACAGCCAATGGCACGGTCACTGGAAACCAGATATTGCAGACAGCGTATGCCGTCGATAAGGCTTTGATTCGGTTGTGATGACATGGCGCGCTTCAAATGAAAATACGTAAAACGATTTTATCGTCAGTTTTAGAGGAAACAAACTTTATGCAAATTTTTCCGCAAACCGGTGCCCGTGAATTTCCGCAACAACAGATGCACACTGATTTTCTGGTCGCCGGTGGCGGTCTGGCCGGGCTGTGTGCTGCACTGGCCGCTGCACGTGACGGGCTGAAAGTCGTGCTGGTTCAGGACCGGCCGGTGCTGGGCGGCAATGCCTCGAGCGAAGTCCGCTTATGGGCGAACGGCGCCACCTCGCATATGGGCAACAACAACCGCTGGGCACGCGAGGGCGGTATCATGGGCGAAATCATGGAGGAAAACCTTTACCGCAACAAAGAAGGCAATCCGGTGATGTTTGATCTGGTGTTACTGGATATGGCCAGAAGCGAGCCGAACCTGACATTGTTGCTCAATACCGCCCTGTTTGAGGTGGAAACCGAAGGGAGAAAAATCATACGGGTGAAAGGTTTTAACGCCATCAACGAAACCTTCTACAACATCAGCGCCACACAGTTTTGCGATGCGACCGGTGACGGCGTGCTCGGGCATCTGGCCGGAGCGGAATACCGTGTTGGTGCGGAAGATCCTGGCGAATTCGGTGAAAAAATGGCACCGGGTGATAACTTCGGTCATAAGCTCGGGCACTCGATCTATTTCTACACCAAAAAAGGCGGGGCGCCGGTGGATTTCGTTCCGCCGTCTTTTGCCCTGCAAAATATTGAAGAGATCCCGCGCTATACCCGTCTGACCTCCACGCTCAACGGTTGTGATTTGTGGTGGCTGGAATGGGGCGGGCGGCTGGATACCGTCCACGACAGCGAAGAAATCAAATGGGAGCTGTGGAAAATAGTTTGGGGCGTGTGGGATCACATTAAAAACTCCGGCCAGTTTCCGGAAGCCGCCTGCATGACCATCGAATGGGTCGGCGCCATTCCCGGCAAACGCGAAAGCCGCCGGTTTGTCGGCGACCATATCCTTTGCCAGCAGGACATTATTGAACAGCGCGACCATTATGACGCGGTGGCTTACGGTGGCTGGTCGATCGATTTGCATCCCGCTGATGGTGTTTACAGCAAACATGACGGCTGTCGCCAGTTCCACAGCAAAGGCACTTACACCATCCCTTACCGCAGCCTGTACAGCCGCTCGCTGGAAAACCTGTTTCTCACCGGACGGCTGATCTCGGCTTCCCATGTGGCGTTTGGCAGTGCGCGGGTGATGTGTACCTGCGGTTTACTGGGCGAAGTGGCCGGTCGCGCCGCTGCACTGTGCCATCGCGGGCAGCTGAATGCGCCGCAACTGGCGGAGAAAAACCGCATCGGCGCGCTGCAACAGCATCTGCAACAGACCGGTTGTTATATTCCGCGCCAGTGGCTGGAAGACCCGGCACAGGGCGCACAGGTCTCGGTCAGCAGCGAACTGTTACTGCGTGAACTTGCCGCCAGCGGGGAATGGACGTCCCTTGACGCGCGGATGGCACTGCTTCTGCCGCTGAAAGCCGGGGAAACGCTGCCGGTAATGCATTTTACGTTGCGTTCCACGTCGCCGCAGCCGCTGAAAGTCAGCCTGCTGGGATCAGCGCGTGTGGGGAATTTCACGGCGGATACCCCGCTGGATGCGTGCGAAATTCAGGTCAGCGGTCAGGGGGAATATACGGTGAAATTTACTCATCAGAGCCCGCGCGACGAATACCTGTTTATCGCTTTTGAAAGCAATAAACAGGTGGATATCGCCCTGAGCGGGAAACTTCTGCCCGGCATCATGACCGTTTTCAACAGCCTGAATGCACGCGTGGCAAAACACACGCGGCAGATTGCAGACGGCGATTATGGTGTGGATGAGTTTGATTTCTGGCTGCCGCGCCGCCACCCGAATCAGATCCTCCCGGCACTGCGCTGCCAGCCTGCGCTGCGTTGTTACGCTGCCGGTAATCTGCTAAATGGCCGTCTGCGTCCGGAGCAGCAAACAAACGCCTGGGTGCCTGACCTGAATGATCCTGCGCCTTCCGTATGCTGGCACTGGGAAACGCCGCAGAAGATACAGGCGCTGACGCTGATATTTGATAACGATTTTGATAATGCGATGGAAAGCGTGCAGATGGGGCATGCGCTGGCGGTGACGCCGCATTGCGTGACGCATTACCGCCTGTGGGCAGACGATGAGTTGCTGGCGGAAGTGACGGGTAACCGGCACTCAGTCTGTGAGCATAATATCCCGTCCGGCCGGTCTGTCCGCCGGATCCGTCTTGACATCGTCAGCACCGCAGGCGGTGTGCCGGCGCTGTATTCGCTTAATTTACGCTGATTTTTGAGCACGGGGCTTACGCCGCGGCGCAGGTATATTCTGCGCCGCGCTATGTGCTGTCACCATTTGTCTGAACGCCAGCAGCGCGGGGGTTTCACCATCCTGACGCCACGCCATATGGATTTCAGCGAAGGCGTCCGGGTGGCTGAGCGGGCGGAATTCGATGCCGGGAAAGGCCAGCTGGCGGGCACTTTCCGGCACAATCGCCAGCCCGACACCGGCGCGCACCAGCCCGAGAATGGTATGGGTCTGGCTGCAATGTTGAACGTAATGTGGCACGACATTAGCCTGCGCAAACAGCCCGGCGATACAGTCGTAAAAATATTTACCTTCGCTGGCGGAGTACATAATGAATGGCTGTCCGGCGAAGTCACGCAGACGGATGCGCGGTTTTGCGGTCAGTGCGGATGAGGCAGGCAGCGCAACGCATAACGGCTCGCGCAGCACGCAGTGATAGGCCAGCGGAAATAACGCCACAGGCTGGCGCACAAAGCCGATATCCAGCGTGCGTGCCGCCAGCGCCTGAAGCTGCGCTGACGACACCATTTCCTTCATCACCAGCGTGATTTCAGGTAATTCCTTTGCAGCCAGCGCAATAATCTGCGGGATCTGCCAGTAACCACTGACCGCTGTGAATCCCAACGTCAGCCGGCCAATTTCTCCTTTTTCAACCCGTTTTACCGTCTCCTGTGCCTGCCCGGTAAATTCGAGGATCAGTTTTGCATCGCGCAAAAATGTCTTGCCCGAGGCCGTCAGGCTGACGTGCCGGTTGGTCCGTTCGAGCAAACGCGCACCCAGCGCATGCTCGAGTAACTGGATCTGACGGCTCAGCGGTGGCTGCGTCATGAACAATCTTTTTGCCGCCCGGCCGAAATGTAATTCCTCCGCGACCGCTACAAAACAGCGCAACTGGTTTAATTCAATCATTCAATTTTTGACTTGTTCCATTGTCTTTTTAACTTAGACCGTATCGTTAAATGTTTCTACTCTGTTAATTAATTTGGATTTTTTAGATCTAAATGGCGTGGCCGAAACGCCAAAAACTGTGCATCCGGTCACAAAAAGCAGGGAATGCAATCATAAGTCTGGAGAGAAAACATGACGTCCCCTACAGATGTGTCAGATAACGCAAAGCCGGTCATCCGTGAGTCAGCGGCTGAAGCGGCAAAACCGGGTCATTTCCGTTACGTGGTTCTCGGGATGATTTTTGCCATCACGGTGATTAACTACGCCGACCGTGCCACGCTGTCGATTGCCGGTACCGAAGTCTCGCGGGTGCTGAATCTGGATCCGGTCATGCTCGGCATGGTTTTTTCGGCGTTCGCCTGGGCGTATATGATCGGGCAAATTCCCGGCGGCTGGCTGCTGGATAAATACGGCGCACGGCGGGTGTACGGTTGCAGTCTGGTGTTCTGGTCCGTGTTTACTTTGTTGCAGGGCACGGTGGGCTGGTTCGGGGTCAGCGGGATTTCGGCGGCAATCATGCTGTTTTTCCTGCGCTTCATGCTCGGGCTGGTGGAGTCGCCGGCGTTTCCTGCCAATGCGCGCATCGTCGCCTGCTGGTTCCCGACCAACGAACGCGGCACCGCCACTTCACTGTTTAATTCCGCACAATACATGGCGATCGGCGTGTTTACGCCGATCATGGCGTGGCTGACCCACGCGCTGGGCTGGGAACATGTGTTCCTGTGGATGGGCTGCGTCGGGCTGATTGCCGGGATCCTCTGGTTCGCATTGTACAAAGAGCCACACAGCAGTCCGCACATTAAACCAGCCGAACTCGAACACATCCGTGCCAACGGTGCGCTGGTTGATCTGGAACTGAACCGCCGAGCCTCACGTCAGCGATTCACCTTGCGTGAAGTGATGCAACTCTTCCAGAGCCGGACGCTGTGGGGCATTTATATCGGCCAGTACTGCATCACCTCGATGAGTTACTTCTTTATGACCTGGTTCCCGATTTACCTGATCAAAGGGCGGGGGATGACGGTCATGGAAGCCGGATGGGTGGTGGCGTTACCGGCCATCTGTGGTTTTACAGGCGGTGTACTCGGTGGCGTAATGTCAGATTATATGATCCGCCGCGGTGTCAGCCCGTCGAAAGCGCGTAAAACGCCGTTTGTGCTCGGGATGTTCTTCGCGGCGATGCTGGCCATGGCCAATTTTGTCACCACTGATGCGGCGGTGATTGCGCTGATGACGCTGGCATTTTTCGGCAAAGGCTTATCGGCCATCGGCTGGGCGGTGATGTCGGATACCGCACCGGAGAAAATGATCGGCCTGAGCGGCGGGGTGTTTAACTGTCTGGGCAACGTTGCCGGGATTATTACCCCTGTCGTGATCGGTTATATCGTCGCGGTAACCGACTCCTTTAACCTCGCGCTGTGGTTTGTCGGTGCGCACGGTTTGCTGGGCATGTTTGGCTATCTGGTGGTTGCCGGCAAGTTCGAGCGCATGGTGATCCGTCAGGATACGCGGGTAAAATGAGAATTGTTCTTGATATGGCAATGCGTGTCATTAAACTGCGTGCAGCATTATTTCCCTGCATTCAGAATGAGAAAAATTCATGGAGTTGTTACGTGTTGTCTTTAAGCAATATCGCTGGCCGTTTTTAGGCGTTATGGCGCTGAGCCTACTCAGCGCCGTTCTGGGCATCGGGCTGATCGCGTTTATCAATCTCAAGCTGATTGAAACCACACAAGGCTCACTGAGTGTTCTTCCGCAATTCCTCGGATTACTTCTGCTGCTGATGGCCGTCACGCTGGGCTCACAGCTGGCACTGACTGTACTGGGTCATCATTTCATTTACCGTCTGCGCGGCCAGTTCATTAAACGTATCCTTGATACTGATATCGAACGCATTGAGCAAATCGGCAATGCGCAACTGCTTGCCAGCCTCGGCAGCGACATCCGTAATATCACGCTGGCGTTTGTGCGCTTACCGGAGCTGGTGCAGGGGATTATTCTGACCCTTGGCTGCGCCGGTTATCTGGCGTGGTTGTCGCCGGAAATGCTGCTGGTGACGGTGATCTGGCTGCTGATCACCATTTTCGGGGGTTTCAAACTGGTATCACATGTTTACCGCCATCTGGCGAAAGTGCGCGATGCTGAAGACAAGCTGCAAAGCGATTATCAGAAAGTGATTGAAGGGCGCAGGGAACTGGCGCTGAACCGCGAGCGCGCCCGTCATTTGTTTGATGATGTGTACCGTAAAGATGCGCAGGAGTACCGGCATCACATTATCCGCGCTGATACCTTCCACCTCAGCGCCGTGAACTGGTCCAATATTATGATGCTTGGCGCGATTGGCCTGGTGTTCTTCATGGCGAACACGCTGGGCTGGTCGGATACCGACGTTGCCGCGACCTATTCCCTGACGCTGTTGTTCCTGCGTACGCCGATGTTACAGGCAGTGGGCGCATTGCCGACGCTGCTCAGCGCGCAGGTGGCTTTCGATAAACTGAAAGCGCTTAAACTGGCAGAGTATAAAGAAGCCTTTACACCTGCCCTGGCCAGCGGAAAATGGCACACCCTTGAACTGCGCGACCTGACGTTCAGTTACGCCGGCAAAGAAGAAGGCGAAGGTTTTGGCGTAGGTCCGCTGAACCTGACACTCACCCGTGGCGAACTGGTGTTCCTGATTGGCGGCAACGGCAGCGGTAAATCGACGATGGCGATGCTGCTGACCGGTTTGTATCAGCCGCGTTCCGGGCAAATCCTGCTTGACGGCGTGCCGGTCACGGCTGAAAACGCCGAACAATACCGGCAGATTTTCTCGGCGGTGTTCACTGATTTCCACCTCTTCGGTCAGTTGCTGGGCCCGCAGGGGCAGAAGCCTGATCCGCTGCTGGTGGAAGACTGGCTGCAACGCCTGAAAATGAAAGAAAAACTTCAGTTCAGCGGCCATGAGGTGACTAACCTGCAACTGTCTGCCGGACAGCGTAAGCGTGTGGCGCTGTTGCTGGCGGCAGCCGAAGGGCGAGATTTCCTGTTGCTCGACGAGTGGGCTGCCGATCAGGATCCGCAGTTCCGCCGTACGTTCTACCGTGAGCTGTTGCCACAATTGCGTGACATGGGTAAAACCGTGCTGGCAATCAGCCATGATGATCACTATTTTGAACACGCCGATCGACTCCTGGAGATGCGACAGGGCAAATTACACGAACTGCACGGACAGGCACGTATTGATGCCAGTCGTGATGCGGTCGCACAGATTGGAAGTCACTAAATTTTTTTACTGAAGGCAATGGAAAATGAACTGGAATGAAGTGATGGTGTGGGGCATCAGTGGCGCGGTGATGGGATCGCTGATTGGCGCATTACACAAAAAAGGCAAAATTGGCCGGGTACCTGCGGTGATCTTATTTCTGGTGCTGATCATCGGTGGCAACCTGTTGTGGGGCGGTGTGATCAAACCGCGTCTGGCAGGCAACAGCGAAGAGCAGAAAATTGATCAGGCGCTGGCTGCATTGCCGTTGTATAACACCATCAGAATGCAGGAACCGGCCCTGTATGCGCAGATCCGCAGTCATATTCTGACGATGAAGAAAGAAGGAAAACCGCAGCAGGAAGCCATTGATACCGTTAAACCGATGGTGTCAGCGCTGCTCTCGCAGCGTATCAGCCATGCACCGGACGCCAATGTGAACCAGGCGATGCAGGTGAATCTGGAAGAAATGCAGACCCTGCAGGCGCGCAAAGACGGCAGCTGTTTTAAATTTCTTTATCCACAAGTCAGCGGCGGTGTGAACACCGCGCAGGTGCTGCCGCCGGAACTGTTCCGCAAAGATCTCGACACCATGAATGATTTACTGCTGGCAACCGGCAGCGGGCAAACTGCTATGCCAGCACCTGTAAGCACGGAGAAAGTGGCGCAGATGATGGCACCGGTGCGTGAGGCGCTGGCCAGTATGTACGGCGAGCAGTTACAGATGTTCAATGATCTGACCCAGCCGGATGTCGATCGCGAAAAAGTGTGTGAAATCTCTGTCAGCCTCTATTCCGGTATTCTGGCGCTCAGGCCTGCAGAGTCTGCGGCTATACTCAGAATGATGTTAGGTAAAAACAACTAAATCCCAGGCTCTTTTCAGAGAGTTAAACGCTATTTTTCCGGCTGAGAAAGCGTATTCTTAGCCGGATTTTTCAAACAATAATTTCCTGAACTCCCGGAATCATCCTTCTATGCAAAAAATGTTAAGAGTGCCGTTATTGCTGGCATTGTTGTCATGTCTGCTGATAACGCCGGTGCTGAGCCAGGCCGACGAAAGTACAGGCCAGCCCGCCACGGCGGAACAACCGGTTAAAGTGAACGCCACGATTGCGCTGCCGGCATTACAAAAGCGTCTGGATCAGCTTAAACAGCAGGTCTCTTCGGCAAAAACCGATAAGAAATTTACCGGACTGACTGATGCAGCGCAGAAACTGGCCGAAGATGCCGACAAGCTGACGGCCGCGCTGACACCGGAACTGGCGCAGGTACAGGCGCAGCTCGACGTGCTGGGTCCGGCACCTGCGCCAGGTACCATCACTGAAACGCCGCAGGTGATCAGCCAGCGTAATAAGCTCAACAACAGCAAAACGCTGCTGACAACGCAAATTGAGCAGACCAAAGCCATCTCCGTTGGCGCGCAAAACCTGTCTTCGCAAATCGCCGGATTACGTCGCGATGCGCTGAAAACGCAGATTGCGCTCAATACCGGTAGCATTCTCGGTGGCAATTTCTGGACACCGCTCATTACGCCAAACGCTGACGATGCGGCGCGTTTTGATGATTTCGGTTCGCAGGTTAAGGATGCCTGGGCGCAGGCGTGGAGTGATGACTGGCGCATCGGCACCGCGATTTACCTGTTACTGGCGCTGGCGATTGGTCTGGCGGGGCGTCGCGTACTCGACAGACCGATAAACTGGATCCTGCCGCGCTGGTTACCGCAAGGGCGTTTTCGTCGCAGTTTCCTGGCTTGTTTCACTACGCTGAGCACCACGCTGACGCTCGGCATCAGTGTTCAGTTGCTCGGGTATATTTTCACACGTCTGCCGGATACCTCACCGTGGGTGACAGAGTTCGCTGAACAACTGGTCGAGCTGACCTATTTCTCCGCCGTGATCGCAGGCCTGGGCATTGCGTTACTTTCCAACAATCATCCGTCATGGCGTTTGCCGGGCATTGCTGATCCGCTGGCCAAAACACTGGCGTCGTTCCCGATCCTGCTGGCGACCTTTATCTTCCTGTTCGGCATTATTGAACAGCTAAACAATCTGGTCGGTGCCAGCGTTTCGGCAACGTTATTTGGCAACGGGCTGGCGGCGTTACTTGTGGCGCTCAACTGCCTGATCGCGCCGGTGCGTATCAACCGTATGCGTCGCAAGATGAAGGCCGAAGGCGAGCAGACCGAAGCACGCTCCACGCTGGCCGGGCTTATCCACCTGGTAATAAGCCTGACGGCATTTGTCATTCTGATGGCGCTGCTGATTGGCTATATTCCGCTGGCCCGTTTTGTGACCTTTGAACTGCTGTGGATAGGTCTGGTGGTCAGTTGTCTGTATCTGCTGATCCATTTTGTGGTTGACCTGTGCGAAAGCCTGTTTTCTCCGACAACACACAGCGGCAAAATCCTGAAAGGCACGCTGAGCGTTAATGACCGTCATCTGTCCCTGGCCGCAACCTTATTCTCGGCAATCGGCAAAACCGCACTGCTGCTGATGGCCGCCGTCGCGCTGCTTAACGGGACTTTCGGGACGACAACCCCGCTGGAACTGCTGGCCAAAATCGTCGATATCTGGGGCGGAAAAGGTCTCGAAAGCATGAACATCATTCCGGCGCATGCGGTCAACGCGGTGCTGTGTCTGGTGATCGGCTGGTATATTTTGCGCTCGGCACGCCGCTGGCTGGATAACGATTTCCTGCCCAAAACCATGATGGATCGTGGTATGCGTGCGTCGCTGGTGACACTGTTCACCAACGTCGGCTACGTGCTGATCATCCTGCTGACGCTGTCGTCGCTGGGCATTGAGTGGAATAAACTGGCGTGGATCGTCAGCGCCTTGTCGGTCGGTATCGGTTTTGGTTTACAGGAGATTGTGAAGAACTTTATCTCCGGTCTGATCCTGCTGACCGAGCGTCCGGTAAAAGTCGGGGATTTGATCAGCATCAGCGGTGTGGAAGGGGATATCCGTCGCATCAATGTGCGTGCTACGGAAATTCAGCTCGGTGATAAATCAACGGTGATTGTGCCGAACTCACAGCTGATTTCACAGAACGTACGCAACGCCACCATGGGTAATGCGCAGGGCGTGGCGACCATCACGCTGACGTTCCCGCTGGATATCGACCCTGAACAGGTACGCACCTTATTACTGGAAGCCTACAATCTGCATGAATCCATTCTGGAAGCGCCTGCGCCATCGGTCAGTTTTAAAGAACTCGGCCCGACCGGGATCGTGCTGAGTGTGACCGGCTACGTGAACAGTCCGCGCATGGTCAGCGCTACGCGCAGTGATTTGCTGTACGAAATCCTCAAAATGCTGCGGGCAGCGGGGATCAGTCTGAGTCAGACGCAGACGATGATCCTTGAGAAAACGAATGATCGGGTCGTTCCGGCAGAAGAATGATATGTGTGGGATTACGGTCCCACACGCCGTTTTAACTTCAACTTCAAGGTCGTGGGCGTCGGCCCACACCGACAAAACCTTGGGTTGCCACCCAAACTGGCCTTAAGAGGCGCCTATCGCCGCGCCTCTTAAGAATCTCCGGCTCTTTCACTGCGCGCTCCGCTTGCTGGCTATGTTTCAGGCATCACAGCGATAGCCGCAAAATCCCGCCGCTGCGCGGTTCCCTCCCTTCGGGTTACAACCCGCGTAATAAAGACACGCGGTTTTCCACCTCTCGTCCGGCGTGATTTTGGAACCGGCCTCAGGCTTCTACTTCACAACCTCACTGATTTTGATATGAAAAGCGGATTGGTTTTGAATTTAAGATCGTGCGGGCGATTCAGAAATCTTGCTGAGCGGAGCGGCCTGGAGACCAGAGGCTCCAGGACCGAGAGAAGGCACCGCGTAGCGGCAAGATTTCCAGCCGGTCACTGATGTACCTGAAACATGGCCGACTGCGATAGCGCGCAGTAAAAAAGCGGAGGGAGATCCAAGAGGGAGAAAGCACTTCTCCCTCTTGGGCGGTTTCGGCGCAGCGCGTCAGGTAAGCACCGCACGTGAGAAACCGAAATTTTCTCGATCAGGGCTGCACTGCAAGTGCTAATTCCGCCTCCGATGTATCAGCAAATAAACCGCCGGGATCACCAGCATCGACAGCAGCGGGGCACTCACCATGCCGCCGATCATCGGCGCGGCGATGCGCTGCATCACTTCTGAACCGGTGCCGCTTCCCCACATGATCGGCAGTAAACCCGCCATAATTGTGGCGACGGTCATGGCTTTTGGCCGGACACGCAACACCGCGCCATGATGAATGGCGTCGCACAGTTCTGCCTCACTCATCTCCTCACCGGCTTTCTGCTGGCGCTGCACCGCCTGATTCAGATACAACACCATGATTACCCCGAATTCGGCAGCGACACCGGCCAGGGCGATAAAGCCGACGGCGGCGGCGACCGACAAATTGAAGCTGAGCAGGAACAACAACCAGACGCCGCCGGTCAGGGCAAACGGCAAGGTCGCCATGATCAGCAGCGCGTCACGGACACTGCTGAATGTGACATATAACAGTACGAAGATAATCAGAAGGGTCACCGGCAGCACTATTTTCAGTTTTGCCGTAGCGCGCTCCAGATACTCAAATTGTCCCGACCAGCTGACCGTCACGCCTTCCGGTAATTTTACCTGCTGGTTCACCGCCCGTTGCATGTCGTCGACCGCAGATTTCAAATCGCGTCCGCGCAAGTCAACATAGATCCAGTCAGAAAGACGGGCGTTCTCACTTTTCAGCATCGGCGGACCGTCGGTGACGCTGACCGATGCCAGCGCTGACAGCGGTACCTGTGCACCGGAGGCTGTCAGCACCGGTAAGTCACGTAGCGCCTGCACATTGTCCCGCAGTTCACGCGGATAGCGCAGGTTGATCGGATAACGTTCGCGGCCTTCCAGTGTTTCACCGATATTTTCTCCACCGACCAGTGTCGAAACCAGCGATTGTAGTTCAGCAACCGTGACACCGTAACGTGCAGCTTCGCGCCGGTTGATTGTAATATCGACGTAACGGCCGCCTTCCAGCCTTTCGGCCAGCGCTGAGGTTACACCCGGCACTTTTTTCACGATATGCTCGATCTGCTGAGCAATCTGCTCGATTTGCGCAATATTATTACCGTTCACCTTAATGCCTACCGGGCTTTTGATGCCGGTGGCCAGCATGTCGAGACGGTTGCGGATAGGCGGTACCCAGACATTGGCGATACCCGGTAATTTCACCGCATTGTCGAGCTCCGTCACCAGTTTGTCTGGCGTCATACCCGGCCGCCACTGGTCGCGCGGTTTAAAGCGGATCGTGGTTTCGACCATCGTCAGGGGAGCCGGGTCAGTGGCGCTGTCTGCCCGTCCGGCTTTGCCAAATACACTGGCGACCTCCGGTACTGTTTTGATTAACCGGTCCGTTTGCTGCAACAGCCGCGCCGCTTCCCGAGCTGAAATCCCCGGCAGCGTCGACGGCATATACAGCAGGTCGCCTTCATCGAGCGGCGGCATAAATTCACTGCCCAGTTTTGCCAGCGGATACAGGGACACCAGCAGGAACAGACCGCTGGATAACAGCGTGATTTTCGGGCGTTTCAGCACGGCGGAAAGGACCGGCTGATAGACAGCGATCAGCCAGCGGTTGAGCGGGCTGGCATTCTCATCAGGAATTTTGCCACGGATAAAATAGCCCATCAGCACCGGTACCAGCGTGATGCCCAGCCCGGCAGACACCGCCATCGCATAAGTTTTGGTGAATGCCAGCGGGGAGAACATCCGGCCCTCCTGTGCTTCCAGCGAAAACACCGGAATAAACGACAGGGTGATGATCAGCAAACTGCAAAACAGCGCCGGACCGACTTCCGTGGCAGCCCGCTCAGACACTTTCCAGTAATCTGCCGGTGCCGGTTGCTGACCGGGATGCTCATGCCGCCACTGTTCCAGTACCTTATGCATATTCTCGATCATCACAATCGCGGCATCGACCATCGCACCGATGGCAATCGCGATGCCGCCCAGTGACATGATATTGGCGCTGACGCCCTGATAATGCATGACGATAAATGCACCGAGAATGCCAAGCGGCAGGGTGATAATGGCCACCAGCGCAGAGCGGAAGTGAAACAGAAACAGCGCGCAAACCACCGCAACTACCACAAACTCTTCCAGTAATTTATGGGATAACGTGTCGATGGCATTTTCGATCAGTGGCTGACGATCGTACACCGGTACAATCTCCACGCCCGCCGGCAATGTGCGGGCGAGAGCATGTAACCGCTGTTTGACCGCTTTCAGGGTTTCCAGTGCGTTTTTACCCGAGCGCATAATAATTACGCCGCCCGCCACCTCGCCTTCACCGTTGAGCTCCGCCACACCGCGCCGCAGTTCCGGGCCGGTACGCACGGTGGCAACATCCGCCAGCAGCACCGGGATCCCGCTGTTAACCGTCACCACCACGTTGTTGAAGTCCTCCGGACTTTTGAGATAGCCGGAGGTGCGGACCATATATTCAGCCTCACCCATTTCCAGCAGTGAACCGCTGCTTTCCTGATTGGCGTTTTGCAACGCGGTCACCAGTTGCTGGTGTGTTACGCCACGGGCGCGCATTCGTTGCGGATCGGCCACTACCTGATACTGACGCACCATGCCACCGATGCTGGCGACCTCAGAGACATCCGGCACCGTTTTCAGATCGTAACGCAGCGTCCAGTCCTGCAGGGCGCGCAGTTGTTCGAGGCTGTGTTTGCCGGTTTTGTCGGTCAGTACATACTCATAAATCCAGCCGACACCGGTCGCATCCGGCCCCAGCGAGGCTTTTGCACCTGCCGGCAGTGAGGACTGCACCTGGCTCAGATATTCCAGCACGCGGGAGCGCGCCCAGTAAGGATCGGTGCCGTCATCGAACAGCACGTAAACATAGGCATCGCCAAACATTGAAAAACCGCGCACGGTTTTCGCACCGGGCACCGACAGCAGGGTAGTGGTCAGCGGGTAGGTCACCTGATCTTCGATGATTTGCGGTGCCTTACCCGGATAACTCACGCGCACAATCACCTGCACGTCAGAGAGATCCGGCAGGGCATCGAGCGGGGCTTTTTGTAATGACCAGATGCCCCATCCCGCCATCATCAGCGCGGCGAGTAACACCAGCAGCCGGTTTTTCAGCGACCAGCGGATCACGGCGGCAATCATAAATCCCCCCCGTGCTGATGCGTGTCTGACAGCGGAGTTTCTGTCGCCGGCAGCGCGCTGCGCAGGCTGGCTTCGGAGTCGATCAGGAACTGTCCTGATGTCACCACCGCCTGGCCTTCATCGAGGCCGGATAGTATTTGTGTCCAGCCATCACGCGTCGCGCCCGTGGTAACCGCTTGCGGGGTGAAATGCCCGTTACCGTCGTCGAGCAGCACGGTATTGCGGCTACCTGTCTGGATCAGCGCTTCCTGGGGAATGGCCAGAACCGCAGCCCCGTCACCGACATCCGGCGACAAATTCAGGTACATGCCGGGACGCAGGGTCTCCTGCGGATTCTCCATTATTACGCGGGCTTTCAGTGTCCGGCTGACGGCATCGATATCCGGCAGCAATTCACTGACCGTGCCGTGAAAAACTTCGCCCGGCTGACTGTCGGCGCTGGCCGTGACTTTGCTGCCGATCCGGATCTGGCTGGCGGCGGAAGGCGGATAATCCATCACAATCCATACCTGCTTCAGACTGGTCAGTTCGAACAATGGCTGCGTGGCGCTGACCTGCGCACCTTCACGTACGGCAAGCTGACTGAGATAACCGTCTTCCGGCGCCACGACGTCGATGCGGGTTTGCGGCTGACCGGTTTTATCCACGCGGCGCAAAATGTCTTCCGGCATAAACTGTAAGGCCAGCCGCTGACGGGCGGCGGTGGTCAGGCTGCGGTCGCCAAGCTGACGCACGGCCAGGTATTCCTGCTGCGCGGCGGTCCAGTCGGGGATCCACAACGTGGCCAGTTTCTGGCCCTTTTTCACCCGCTGCTGACTGGCGGCAACGTAAAGTTTTTCGACTAAACCGTTCGCACGCGCGGCGACGGTGCGCAGGCTGCGTTCATCGGCGCTGACCGTACCGTAGACATTCAGCGTGGCGGATAACACCCGGCGTTGCACTTTCTCACTGCGTAATCCCAGATTCTGTTGCTGGCGGGCACTGACCGTCACACCGTCGTCACCGGTGACTTCATCGGCGTAACGTGGCATCAGTTCCATATCCATAAACGGCGATTTACCCGGCTTATCAAAACGCTGGCCGGGTGTCATCGGATCATACCAGTACAGCACTTTGCGCCCGGCGGGCGCGGCAGCTGTCTGCGTTGGTTCCGGATGACTGTGGCGGCCGGCGACGTAACCGGCGCTCAGCGCGGCCACGATCGTGATGGTCAGCAGGCTATAAGTTTTAGCATCAGTCATTATTGAATCTCCTGTGGGGCCAGATAACGCAGGGCGACCCAATAACGGGCCACTTCCAGCGCGGCATTACGTTCGGCAATCTGGCTGTCGATCAGGTTACGGCGGGCGTCGAGAACCTCATTCAGGCTGCTTTTTCCGGCGCGATATTGCGCCTGAATCACGCTGATACGCTGCTGTTGCAGCGGGATTACGTCATTTTTTTGCCGCTGCCATAATGTCGTGGCCGCCTGATATTGCGTCAGCAAGCTGGTCAGCTGCGCCTGATGATCGCGTACCCGTTGCGCCAGCCGGTCATTGCTTTCCATTGCCATCGACTGATCGGCGGCGTGATCTTTATCCTGACGTGAGGCGGTAAACAGGGGCAGATCAACGGTAAACATCACGCCCGCCAGATCTTCATAGCCGTCAGCGCGGTGGCCGTAATACACTTCCACACCGACGTCGGGCAGTGCCGCAATGGCCGACTGTGAGGATTTCGCCTGCGCCACCTCGGCTTCGCGCCTGGCCTGAATAATTTCAGGATGCTGTTCGACGCTTCCGGCCTGTAACGCCTGTGCCGGAAGTTCGGTGAAAGGCGGAATGGCGCCGTTAATTTCAGGCTGACCGATACCTGTCAGCTGACTTAAACGGGTGCGGGCCAGCTGAACATCGCGTCCGGCCTCAGTCAGTTTGTCCTGCATGCTGATAAGTGTCAGGCGTGCGTCCAGCACCGAGGCGGGCAGCGAACTGCCGCCACTGACGCCACCCCGCTGAACACCAATCTGATGCTGACTTTCGTCCACCAGTTTTTGCAATTGCGAGACAGTTTGCCCGCCGATCGCCATCTCCATCCAGGCCAGGGCGGCCTCGCGCTGCAAACGTGCCCGGATACTTTGGCGGGTAGCCGCGACTTCCCGGGACTCCGCCCGCAGCGTGTCCGCTTTGCGCTGACGTTTATCACTGCTGATGTAATCCTGCATGATGCCGATACGTTCCATCGTCATGCCTTCACGGCTAAACCGGTCGGTGTTGCCGCCGCTGACCGGCAGATTTTCGATGCCAAATTTCAGCTTCGGATCCGGCAATTGCATGGCCAAACCGGCGCGGTTATCCAGCGCATCTGCCTGGTGACGGCTGGCAGAAAGCTCGGCGGAATAATCCTGCGCAGCAATCAGTGCCTGCGGCAGGGTAACGGGTGTGGCAAACGCGCTGACGGGCACAAAAGCCAGCAGCCATTGCCACGTCACCCGGTGGTGACGCGGTAAAACAGACATGGTGAATCTCCCGGTCAGCGTTTCAGGGGTGACAGTGTCTGCAACTGATAAGCGGAATCAGTTTTGACAAAGCTAAAGGTGACCGGTGTACCGGCGGGCAGGGAGCGGGCGGCAATTTCTGGCGGCAGACGGAAATTCATGGTCATGGCCGGCCATTTCAGCGCAGGGATGGCGTGATGGGAAATCCCGACACGATCAGATTGCCATTGGGTGATCACGCCTTCGGATTCATATGTCTGCACATTCTGCTGCATCGTCATATGATCATGATCCGTACTCATCGGCATGGACTCTGCGGAGGAATAAAAGGGAATAAAGAAAAGACTAGCGAAAATTAAATTAAAAATTGCACGCATGGGGAATACTCCGATACTGTCATCAGATAAAAATAGCCATTGTTCTGGAAAATAAATGGCAAATAAATTTCATTGAATATTGAGTGCTGGAAAACACTCAGGACAGCAGGGGCTATTCTCTGTATCGGCAGAACTGAACTTCGGCAGGAGGGGGAGTGACCGGAGGGGCAACCCAGTCTGCGGTAGTGACCGCTGTGCTGGCATCGACGGTGATCATGGCTAATGCCGGAAGGACCGGCAGTGCTACCAGCGACACGGAACCACTGTCAGACGAGGTTCTTTCAGGGACGCAGTGCTTCTCACACAACACGGACTGACTTTGCATATACTCAGGAGAATCAGTCGTTTGCATAGTCATGTTGTGCGCCATGGGGGTGTTTTCCACCGGCGGGCGCATATCGCACTGATGGCTGGCAAGCGCCAGCTGGGAATTGAGAATAAGCCAGCATAACGCGAACAGCAACGCACTGACCCGCTTGCTGGGCAAGCGCAGTGAATGCATAAACTGTGAAATCGCGAAACGGACTGACATGATCAATATTATTTCCGTAAGAAAGATGCGACTGAGTATATAAGGAAATAATGCGAAGAGGAAAGGGCAAACAGAATAAGTCAGGATTAAAATTGTCAGGATAATTAAAGAAGGCGAATAACGACGGGTTCTGTTATTCGCATGTTAATTAACGTGTGGCTTCAGGTAATAATTAACTTACAGCCAGCCTGATTTTTTAAGCTTCCAGTATAGCCACGCACAACCGGCGACAGTGACGCCCAGCGTCAGCGGATATCCCCACCAGTCATCCAGTTCCGGCATGTTTTTGAAGTTCATGCCGTACAGGCTGAAAATCACCGTCGGGATCGCCAGGATCGCGCCCCAGCCCGCCAGCCGCTGCACCACTTCGTTCTGATGCACTGACACCAGTGCCAGATTCACATGCATGGCGTTCGAGAGCATTTCGCGGAGATCATCTGTGGTGCGGATGACCTGATTGGTATGATCCTGCACATCACGCACATACGCGCGCAGGCTTTTGGGCATCAGCTCCTCAAAGTGATGACTGAGCTGATTACAGATATCTTCCATCGGCACTGCCGCATTGCGCAGCGACAACAGATCCCGCCGCAGGCTATACACCTGCTGCACCGCCTGCTGATTAAAGGTGTTACGGAACATCAGTTTTTCGATGGCAGCAAACTGTTCAGTGTACTGATGCAGAATTTCCAGATAGTTATCAACAATGGAATCGAGCACGCAATACAACGCATAACCCGGTCCTTTATTCATCATTTCAGGGCGTTCTTCCGCATGTTTACGGATCTCTTTGTAACTCGATGATGCGCCATGACGCACGGTGATCAGAAAGTTTTTGCCAAGGAACAGATGTGTTTCGCCGTACTCAATGGTTTCATTCACTTTCTGCGCGGTGTGCGTAACAATAAACAGGGACTCACCGTACTGCTCGATTTTCGGGCGCTGATGCGCCGTCAGCGCGTCTTCAATCGCCAGATCATGCAGGCCGAATTCTTCCTGAATGCTGCGCATGTAGGCATCTTCAGGCTGCCATAATCCAAGCCAGACAAAGGTATCGGGCTCTTTCAACACTTCGCTGATGTCTTCGACCGTCACATCCTGTAATCGCTTACCGTCACGGTAAGCCACGCTGTTGATCACTGAATCACAGCTGGGTTTTTTCTCTTCGTTGGAAATGGAGTTCATTGTTTTACCCGATTGTTATTCAGACGAAAATCCTGCCCGCAGGCAGGATGAATTCAGTGTCTGAACAGAATAGCGCAGTCTCCGGGAAATGCGCTGTCGGGATATTTAAAAGAATGTTTCAGCCATCGGTGGACTGGCTTAGCGCTTCCCAGGCATCAATATCGGTATTCATTTGTTGCAGTTTTTCCCTGACAAATTTTACCGCGTCACTGCCGAGTAACAGCGAGGCAGGCGGTGCCGGCGAATTAATCAGTTGTAAAATAGCCCGGGCGGCTTTTTGCGGATCACCTGGCTGGTGGCCGCTGCGTTTTGCCCGGGTTTCACGCACGGGGCCGAAACTGGCGTCGTAATCACTGATCGTGCGCGGCGAGCGTACCATTGAACGCCCTGCCCAGTCAGTGCGGAACGATCCGGGCTGAATGGCCGTGACGGAAATATTGAACGGTTTAAGCTCTTTGCTCAGCGTTTCAGAAATCCCCTGTAAGGCGAACTTGCTGCCACAGTAATAACTGATGCCGGGCAAAGTGATAAAGCCACCCATTGATGTGATATTGAGCACATGCCCGGCGCGGCGTTGACGGAAATAGGGCAGAAAGGCTTTGATGACGGCCACCGCGCCAAAGACATTCACATCAAACTGATGCCGCGCCTCACTTAACGGTGATTCCTCCATAATGCCTTCATGTCCGTAACCGGCATTGTTAACCAGTACGTCAACGGCACCGATTTCCTGTTCTACGGCAGCGGCCAGCGGGGTGATAGCCTCGAAATCCGTGACATCCAGCACGCGGCCAAAACTGCGGCCAGGGGCCAGCGCCTCGAATTTTTCACAAGCCTGCGCATTACGTAATGTGCCGACCACGCGGTGCCCGGCTTGCAGAGCCTCCTCTGCCAGCGCGCGGCCAAATCCGCTGCTTACACCTGTGATGAATAATAATTTTGACCGGCTCATACACACTCCTCAATAAAAAACGGACTTGTAGCATAGGGCGTGCAACCCCGGAGCTGTAGCCCCGATCCTCTCTGATGTTTGCCTGTTCCTCTGAGTCATCTGGACACGGCGGATTCTCGGTGCGACACTTTATTCACTTTTTGCCAGGTATTTTCAGGGTGATATGACGCATCTGACGTTGAGTGTGACTGAGCAAATGATCGCGCTTTTGGACCGGCTTACGCCCCGTGAAGGCTACAACCTCACGGCTCTGGCGGATGTGCGTTTTCTGCGTTCCGATCGTCCGCTTTTGCGTACGCCGGTTTTGTATGAGCCGGGGATTGTGATTGTCGTGCAGGGAAGTAAACGCGGTTTTTTAGGCAATAATGTCTATTTGTATGACGCGCAACATTATCTGGCCGTCTCAGTGCCGGTGCCTTTTACGATGGAAACCGACGCCAGCGTCAGCGAACCGATGCTGGCGATTTATCTTCGGCTGGATTTCACGCTGGCGGCAGAACTGATGTTGCAACTGGATGCGTATGACCCGCCACAGGTAGACGCGCCCAAAAGTATGGTGTCGAGTTTAATGGACGAAGCCATGCGGGCGTCAGTCTTGCGATTTTTACAGGTCATGGCGTCTGCGCAGGATGCTGAAATTCTGGGCAGGCCGATGATGCGGGAGCTGTATTATCGCGTGCTGACAGGCGCTCAGGGCGGTACATTGCGCAGTGCGCTGGCCCTGCAGGGGCAATTTGGCAAGGTGATGAAAGCCCTGCGGAAATTGCACGCAGAATACCCCATGCATTTGGATGTAAATGCGCTGGCAAAAGAGGCGGGGATGAGCGTGCCGACGTTTCACAGTCACTTTAAAAGCATTACTGATACATCGCCGATGCAATACCTCAAGTCCACCCGTTTGCATCAGGCCAGATTACTGATGTTGCGTAATAATCTGACCGCCTCAGCAGCCAGCGCGCAGGTGGGTTATGAAAGTGTGTCGCAGTTCAGCCGCGAATTTAAACGCTTATTCGGGCTGACTCCGGTGAGTGAAGTGGCGCGCATGAGGCAGAATTTTTCATTACCTGCCCCGGCCACGCCTTCTGATTTTATCTCTTCGCATTAAGCCGTGATTACGGCGTTACGCCCGCGGTGGTGTTGACTTTTACATCCGGTGTAGCCGCCGGGCCAAACACGGTGTAAGTCGGTAATTCTACATTCTGATAGGGCTCCCAGCCGCCGCCTAACGCTTTATACAGCGAGACCAGATCGGTGCTGGTTTTCACTTTCGCTTCGGCGGATTGCTGATGCGCCTGTGCCAGCTGACGCTGGGCATCGAGCACGTTGATAAAGGTGGAAAGCCCCTGACGGTAGCTGTCGCTGGCCAGATCAAACGCGGTCTGCAACGCTGCCGTAGTCTGCTCAAGTCCGTTGACCTGATCCTGATCGGTGCGGTAACTGACCAGCGCGTTATCCACATCCTGTAGTGCGGTCAGCACGGTCTGGCGATAACTGAGCGCGGCATTAGCCTGTTGCGCACGGGAAAGATGCACGCCGGAAACCAGACGTCCGCCCTGGAAAATCGGCAGGGAAATCTGCGGGCCAAAGGAGTAGAAATGGCTGCTCCAGTTATCGAGATAGCTGGCGTCGGTATTACGCATGCCAAACTGGCCGGTGAGCGAAATACTTGGGAACAACTGCGCGACGGATACACCGATATTTGCGGTTGCCGCATGGAGATCGGCCTCAGCCTGGCGCACGTCAGGACGACGGCGTGCCAGCTGTGAAGGCACACCGACCGGCACCGCAGCGGGCAGGGCTGGCAACGGTTTCGGCGCGGAGAGTTCAGCATCAAGCGAACCCGGCGTCTGGCCGAGCAGGACGGCCAGACCGTTCATTGCCTGACGTTCCTGCGCCTGATATTGCGGCAACTGAGCACGCAGAGAGCCTAACTGTGCGCGGGCATTTTCAACATCAAGCTGCGGTGACAGACCGTTTTGCTGACGGTTTTGCGTCAGGTCTAAGGTTTGCTGCGCCACGTCGATTTGCGTTTCGATAGCGGCTGTCACGCTTTGCGCACCACGCAACTGGAGATAAGTACGGGCAACTTCGGCTTCCAGCGACACTAATGCATCGTTGCGCTGTTCAACGGACGACTGCGTCTGGGCATTCGCGGCTTCGACCTGACGTCGTGTGCCGCCGAACAAATCCAGTTCCCAGCTGGCATCGAAATTGCCCTGATACAAATTCACCGGTCGTGTGGCCGCGCCGATGGCACCGGAAGCTTCCGGACCGAGCTGATCAATCTGCTGCGATGCACCGCTCGAATCGATAATCCCTTTCAGCCCGAGTTGCTGACGCGTCACTTTAGCGCTGCCCTGAACCGACGGTAACCAGGCACCTTCCGCCTGTTTTACCTGTTCACGGGCACCGGCAATGCGCAGCACCGCCTGTTGCAGGGAGATATTACCGGCAATCGCCCGGGTGATCAGACTGTCGAGCTGCGGGTCATTAAACGCTTTCCACCATAACGGATTGGGTTCCGAAGGCAGCGCAATAGACGCGCCATCTTTATCTTTCGGTTGCGTCATGTCGTTATAGGCCGGTGGCGTTACCGGGTTTGGCTTCTGATAATCAGGGCCAACGGAGCATGCAGCTAATACCAGCGTTAATGTCGAGAGTGTCAGGAAACGGGTGCCTGTATTTAAAACCCTCTCCCGGCCTCTCCCGTCGCAGGAGGAGCAGGGCGGCATCATTGATGGCTGATTTCTCAGAGTAGAGCTTTTCTTGTTCAACTTAATGTGCTCCGGCATTACCTTCGCTCTTAACCGGCGAAAGCAGGAAACAAAATGGGATCAAAATAACGGCGACGATGGCGCAGTAACCGAACACGTCGATATAGGCCAGAATGCGCGATTGTGAAATCATTTCCTGATACATCCGCGCAGTCGCCAGTTGTATCGGGTCGCCGGCGATGTGGGCAAAATCACGGATCGCCGCCGCGCTTTTACTGACTGCCTGATTAAACTGCTCATCGAGCGGTGACATGTTGTGCACCATGTGCGCACTGTGCGCCTGAGTACGTTCGGTGACACCGGCTGTTGCCAGCGAGATGCCGATCGAGCCGGCGACGTTACGGAACATGGTAAACAGCGCGGCAGCATCAGCGTTCATCTTTTGCGGGATCGTAATAAACGCAATGGTGGTCAGCGGCACAAACAGGAAACCGAGTCCTATCGACTGCGCACTGCGGAAAAGCACCAGTGTTTCAAAATCCACATCCGGGGTCAGCGTGGCCGAATAAATAAACGAAGCCGCCAGCAGGAAGAAACCGAAGGCAATGATGTAACGCGTCTGCACCACGGGCATCAGCTTGAGCACCAGCGGGATCGACAGCACGATCAGCACCGCGCCGGGCGACATCACCAGCCCCGAGAGCGTGGCAGTGTAACCCAGTTGCTGTTGTGCCAGTTGCGGGATCACCACCGAACTGCCATACAAAATCATCGCCATTCCGGCCATCAGCAAACCGGCGACTGCAAAGTTTTTATCCTTAAGACAACGCAGATCCACCACCGGCTTTTTGGCGTAAAGCAGCCAGTAAACTGCGCCGACAATCCCGGTGACCGCCAGTACGGCAAAGGTGACAATGAAACCCGACTGGAACCAGTCGTCGTCCTCGCCACGGTCCATCATCACCTGTAAGCAACCCAGACCCAGCGCAATCAGCCCGATACCAATGTAATCAATACTGAGTTTCCCCTTGGCTTTACGTTCCCACGGCGGGTCTTCCAGCAGCTGATAAATCGCCAGTAACGCGATGATCCCCACCGGAATGTTGATCAGGAATACCCAGCGCCAGCTGAAGTTATCAGTGATGTAACCGCCGAGCGTCGGGCCAACTACCGGCGCAACAATGATGGCAATCGAGGATAGGCCAAACGCCTTGCCCCGGTCTTCCGGTTTAAAGTAATCGAGCAATACCGATTGCTGAATCGGTTGCAAACCCCCACCGAAAAAGCCCTGCAGGATGCGGAATAAGATCATCTGCCAAAGTTCAGTGGCGACCCCGCACAGGAAGGAGCAGACGGTGAACATGCCGATACATATCAGGAAGTACGTTTTGCGGCCCATCACACGGCTGAGAAACGCTGAAATCGGCAGCACGATACCGTTCGCGACCAGATAGGACGTCAGGACCCAGGTCGATTCGTCATAACTGGAAGACAGCGAACCGGCGACGTGCGGCAGCGCCACGTTAACGATGGTGGTGTCCAGGATTTCCATGAACACCGCGATGGTCACGACGGCGGCGACTGCCCATGGATTAGCCTTGGGTTTCCAGTAGCTGCGATCTTCATTCATTCGACGGTCACCGTCGGTTCAACAGACAGCCCCAGTGGCAGGTGGTGATTTTCATCCAGTCCGCTGTCGATGATGATTTTCACCGGCACGCGCTGAACGATTTTCACGTAGTTTCCGGTGGCATTTTCAGCCGGGAAGGCCGAGAAGCGTGAGCCGGTGCCTTGCTGAATACTGTCAACGTGACCATGAAGTTTGATGTCCGGGAAGGCATCGACGGTGATTTCCACTTTGTTACCCGGGCGCATGCGTTCGAGCTGCGATTCTTTATAGTTCGCGGCAATCCAGATATCTTTCGACACCACTGAGAACAGCGAGGTCCCGGCCTGCACCAGCGTGCCGAGCTGCACATTACGCTTGGTAACGTAACCGTCGAACGGGGCGCGTACCTGCGCATATGACAGATTCAGCGTCGCCGTTTCCAGCTGGGCTTTCGCCTGTTCAACCTGTTGCTGGCGGGCTTCGACGTTGGTTTCTGCCTGACGAATATTCAGCTGGACCTGCGCGGCCACCTGCACCTGCGCTTTGGCATTTTCCAGATCAGCGGTCGCAGACCGTACCTGCGCATTGGACGTATCGATATTTTGTTGGGTGGTGGCACGAGGATCGACGCCGCGCTGACGGCGGAAATCGGCGGTGGCATTAAGCAAATTGGCTTCCGCGCGCGTCTGCTGGGCTTTTGCCTGAGCAAGCTGCGCCGGATATTGCACTTTCGCCAGATCGTACTGCGCCTGTGCCTGGTGTAACTGCGCGATGGCCAGGCCCAGTTGCGCCTGTGCCTGATCGCGCTGCGCGGTGGCGTCACGCGGATCGATTTCCACCAGCAAATCGCCTTTTTTAACAAACTGGTTATCTTTCACGGCAAGACTGGTGACATAACCGGCAATTTTCGGGGCGATGGTCACGGCATCACCTTCGGTAAAGGCATCATCAGTACTGACCTGATCTTTTGTCATCAGCCACCAGACCAGTGCCACAACCACCATGATGACCACGACAATCCCGAGGATGATTAGCGGCTTCTTGCCGGGGCCTTTACGCTTTTCATCGTTATCCTGCTTGCCGTCATCAGGTTTTTTCTGGTCTTTGGGTGCCTGCGTGTGACCTTCTCCAGATTTTACCTGGCTGGAATCGAGTTCAGTGTTTGCGTCATCGGACGCGGAAGGCTGTGCTTTGTTATCGTTTGTCATAGTGCTCTTCTGATTATTGGCGGCCGCGCGCCTGAACAAAGAAATCTTGTCTTAAGCTAGAACGTATTGATGTAAATGCAAGTAAATCCATGTCAATTAACCTTAGTGAAGGCACAAAGATCCAAACCATAGGGAACGTCTTAAAAGTGGGAAATGGGTTATAATGCCGGGCTGGCATTGGTTTTTTAAAATAAGTAGTTCTCTGCTTCAGGAAATTCGTGTGAAAGATTCCCAACAACAACTGCTCCTGTGGGGCAAACCATGACCCGTCCTGCACCGTCTTATAAAGGGCTGACACGTATTGCCTCGCTGGTGTCGCTGTGTGTCGCATTAATCCTGGTTTGCGTCAAAGTTTGGGCATGGGCCGCCACCGGCTCGATTGCGCTGCTGACTTCTGCGGCTGACGGTCTGGTGGATGTGCTGGCCTCAATGGTGACGCTGATTGGTGTGCGTTATGCCGGACGTCCGGCCGATAAAGGCCATCGTTACGGACACGGCAAAGCCGAAGCTGTGGCGGCGTTTGTGCAGGCGCTGTTACTGGGTGGCGCGGGGCTGGTGCTCGGCGGGGAATCCATCGGGCGGATCATTAATCCCGAACCGCTGGCGCAACTCGGTCTGGGCATCTGGGTGATTATCGGCAGTTCCCTGGCCGCGACCGGCCTGGTGCTGATGCAAACCTATGTGGTGAAACGCACCGGTTCAACGGCCATCGCTGCTGACCGTGCGCACTACATCACAGATGTGGCTGTGAATATCGCTGTATTACTGGCGCTGATTTTCGAACGTTACTTTGGCTGGACGCGTTCCGACTCCATCGGCGCGCTGTTGATTTCCTTCTACATGCTCTGGAACGCGCGTGGTATGGCGGCCGATGCCTTAACTCAGTTGCTGGACAGGGAGCTGAGTGCTGACGATCGTAAACGCGTTAAAGCGGCAGTATTAAGTGTGGAAGGTGTGCGTGGCGTGCATGACATCCGCACCCGCAACGGCGGTGACCGTGTGTTTGTCGAGTTCCACCTTGAGGTGGATGGCAATCTGACGGTGGATATCGGACACGATATTGGTGATGCTGCTGAAATGGCGGTCAGTAAATTATTCAAGTCAGCGGATGTGACAGCGCATCTGGAGCCGGACGGGATTGATGACGACAGACTGGATAATATCCTGAGCTGATTGCTTCAAATTCAAGGTTGTGGGCGTCGGCCCACACCGACCAGAGACCCGGTAACGCGCGGGCCTTTGGACTCCGCGCTTTTTAACTGCGCGCTGCCGCTGGAGGCTATGTTTCAGATAGGTGTGTGATAGCCGCAAAATCCCGCCGCTGCGCGGTGCCCTTCGTTCGGGTTACAACCCGCGCAAACAGATGCGCGGTTTTCCACCTTCCCTCCGGCGGTATTTTGGAACCGGGTGATACCTGAAACATAGCCAGCGAGCGGAAGCGCTTGTTGAAAAAGCGAAGGGAGATCCAAGAGGGAAAAAGCACTTTTCCCTCTTGGGCGGTTTCGGCGCAGCGCGTTAAGTGAGCATCGCACGTAAGAAACCGAAAGTTTCTCGATCAGGCGTTCAGTGCAACTGAGAAACCAAAACTTACCCAATCCGGTTTCGAAGGGTTCCAAAGGGACATCTCCCTTTGAAAAACTATCACTTAATCGCCATGGCATCCCGCATCGTATAGAACAAATCCGTCTGGTCGGTCAGACCGACCACATTCGCTGCATGCGGCCCGAACGCGGCGATACGCAGTTGTGTCCCGGTGTGCCCCTGTGAATCCTCTTCTGAGTTGCCGTAACTGATAGTCATCGGCGCACCGTCTTTGGTGGTCAGTGTTTGCGTCAGGCCGGGCGCTTTGGCATCGGTTTCGATAATCTGGCTGGAATGGGCATGATCGGCGGTGACGATAACCAGCGTGTTGCCGTCCTGTCGGGCGAACGCCAGCGCTTTTTGCACCGCTTCATCCAGATCCACTGTTTCCCCGAACTGGCCGCACGGATTAGCGGCGTGATCTTGTTTATCAATCGATGCGCCTTCAACCTGCAGGAAGAAACCGTTCTGATTCGTTTTCAGCAAGTCGATGGCTTTTTCAGTCATAACGGCCAGCGTCGGGATGTCGGCAGTGCGTTGCGGATTGGCTTCACAGGTAACAGCCGGTTTATCAATGTTGCCGTGATAAGTGGCCTTCGGACCCTGCCAGCGTACCGGCATGTTGCCCTCGGAGAACAGGCCAAGAACCGGTTTCTTCTGGTCTGCCTGCGTGACAGCACTGAGCTGCTCCGCGTTTTCCACCCACACGTAACCCTGTGCCAGTGCCTGATCTTTCAGGGATTTACCCTGGAACTCACCGGCTTTAGCCAACTGGCTGAAAGATTTTCTGCCGCCGCCCAGCGTGACGTCTGCGCGGGTTTGCAATAACTGTTCGGTGATCGAACCACGTCCGCCGTTTTCCAGCCCGTTGCTGGCACATTTTTCCGCCGTTTCTTCCGGACCGTAGCACTTACGTGAGGTTACGTGGGCGATTTGCGCAGCCGGGGTTGCATCCTGCAATTCGGCAGTGGAGACGTTGCCGGTGGCCTTGCCTGCGGCTTTGGCGATCTCAAGAATAGTCTGGTGATCTTTACCGTTAACATCTACACCAATCGCGCCGTTATAGCTTTTAACACCTGTCGCCCAGGCGGTGGCGGAAGCTGCAGAATCGGTCACGTAACTCGGTTTCTGCGTTTTCTTATCCAGAGAATAATGGGTGTACTGACCGGTCAGCGGCAGGGCATCGATACCTTTAAAATAGCCGCCAGCGCCTTCTGCATAGTTGCGGGCGGAGGTGATTTCAGAATCCCCCATACCGTCGCCAATCAGTAAAATCACGTTTTTCACCGTTTTGTCTGAAAGTGACGCTTTCAGCGCGGCGGTCTGGTCACCGCTCAGGCGACGCGCGCCACCCGGTTCTGTCAGCACACCTTTTGCTGCGCGGTCAGTCAGCGAGTCAGTTTCAGTGGCGAGGACAGTGGCAGAGGTGGAAAGCAGCAGGGCGGCAGTCACGGCGCGGGCCACAAGAGATACGGATTGTTGCATTGTCAAAACTCCTTTTCATAAATCATCGGAAATAAAAATACACATATAGATATTTTTTGTTACCGGAAGGTTAAGTCAGAGTTGTGACATTTTAATGACAGTGATGGAGAGGATGTTGCTTTACGCCTCCCCTTCGCAGGGGAGGGAGTTATCCGTAGTTTCCTTTTGCGTTTGCAAAAAAAAAGCCCCGATGAACGGAGCTTTTTCACTAAAACGTCAGGGACGCAATTAATTAACCTGAACCGGCATCCCTGAACGCATCTCAATAGCGCGCTGAACCACAGTCTGGTTGACCGCAGGATCCATCGATACGCTGCTTGCGTTACCGGTCAGAGTGATTGGCAGCGGCTGCTGGGAATCAAACTCTTCCTGGTTAGAGGACAGCGGGTTATGGATCTCAATATAACGTTTACCGTCCGGCTCAACGGTGGCTTTCACCGGCTCGTTGATGAACTGAACGCGGGTGCCTTGCGGAACGTTGTCGAACAGCCATTTGATGTCGGCATCACGCAAACGTACACAACCGTGGCTCACGCGCAGACCGATACCGAAGTTGGCGTTGGTGCCGTGAACTGCATACAGACGGCCAACATACAGTGCGTACAGCCCCATCGGGTTGTCCGGGCCAGCAGGGAAGACGGCGGGCAGGAATTCACCACGGGAAGCATATTCTTCATGCATTTTCGCCGTCGGGGTCCAGGTCGGGCCAGCTTTTTTACGCTGAACCGTAGTCACCCAGTTCATCGGGGTGTCTTTGCCCAGTTCACCGATACCGATTGGCAGCACGACCACAGTATTGGTGCCTTTCGGGTAGTAATACAGACGCATTTCAGCACTGTTGATCACGATGCCTTCATGCGGGGTATCAGGCAGGATCAATTGCTGAGGGATAGTCAGCACGGTGCCCGGGGTTGGCAGATAAGGATCAACGCCAGGGTTAGCTTCGAGCATATTGCTCAAACCCATCTGGTATTGCGCTGCAAAATGTTCCAGCGGCAGGCTGCTGCCCTGCGGAACGGTAACTGTGATGTTTTCACCGACCAGACGACCATTATTGGCCGGAAGAGGGTAGACCACAGCAAAAGACGCCTGGCTATATGCAGCAACTGCCAAAACCAGGGTAAGGATTGCGCGAATGCTCATTTTCATATTTTCGTTGGTCGTTAATGCCACACTGGCAGTTGTCAGGATGTTAATTCCCCCCGATCCGATCGTAACCGGCCGGAGGAATAGTGTACTTGCACATAGCACTTGAAAGGGACACGGTATGTGTAACGAATCGCATTTCAGGGCCGCTAATTATAAGGATTTATTTCAAACAGGCCAAAGCTTTCTCATCTTGTTCGAAAAGTTCCCTGCCACAACCGCATTTTTTGCGGCAGCCTGCACATTTTCTTCACATTCCTGACTTTATTTACGGCAAAACGGCACCATGACCAGCGCGGCAACAAACATCCACGCCATGACCTGAAAGATGTCGTTGAACGCCAGTGTCAGGGATTGCGCCGCGACTTTCGCGCCAAATATCCCTTTTGCCATCAGCAATGCCTGAGCGGTGTCCGGCGTCAGGTAGACAATTTTTTGCGCCAGCGAATCTATCATCTCCTGCGCATGATCCCCATAGTGTCCCAGCGATTCGCCGAAACGTGCAGCGTGCACGCGGGTCCAGTCCTGCAGCCAGGTATTCACCGTGGCAATACCAATCGCGCCGCCGAGATTACGCATCAGATTAAACAGCCCTGAGGCGTAGCGCAGTTCCGGCCCCTGAAACGCGGTCAGGGCCATGTTCACACTCGGCACGATGCACAACATAATGAACAGGCCGCGCACCACCTGCGGCCAGAAGAACTGTTCTGCTCCCCAGTAGGTTGTGACCGTCGTCGTCAGCCATAAACTCAGTGCGAAACCGGATAAACCCACCGTAATCAGGACCCGCCGGTCGACACGGCTGATTAATCGGGCGGCGATAATCGTACTGAAGAATTGCCCGACGCCGACCACAAACACCGTTGTGCCAATTTCCAGGCTGTTGAAATCTCGGATGCGGCCGAGGAAAACCGGCGTCAGATATGTTGAGGCATACAGACCAAAACCGACCACCAGATTGAACAGACAGGCAAAGGTGAATGTGGGGTCACGGAAGGGGCTCAGGCGTACGATCGGGTTTTTTGAATAAAAGGATCGCTCGAGAAACAGTACAAAGGCCACCAGCGAGAACCACGCCGAAATCTGGATTTGCGGTTCGCTGAACCAGTTTTTTCGCGGGCCTTCTTCCAGCACATACTCCAGACAACCGAGAGCTATCGCCATCGACAATAAATGTACCCAGTCGATACGTTTAAGCATCGGAAAATCGGCTTTATCCACATGAATAAATAACACGGCGCCGGTGGCAACCAGAGCGCCTGGCAGGATATTGATGAAGAAAATCCATCGCCAGTCGAGTAATTGCGTCACCACGCCACCCACCGTCGGTCCCAGTGTGGGGGCCAGCACGCTGACCATGCCGAGGATCGCCGGGATCAGCGCCTGCTGTTTACCCTGAAACATCGCGAATCCGGTCGCGAATACTGTCGGCACCATCGCGCCGCCGGTAAAACCCTGCAATGCGCGAAAGAAGATCATCGACTCAATATTCCACGACAATCCGCAACCGATGCTGCTGAGGGTAAACAACGCCGCCGATGCGCTGAACAGCCAGCGGGTAGAAAGTGCCTGCGCCAGGAATGCGGAGAAGGGGATCATCACCAGTTCGGCGATCAGATACGAGGTTTGCACCCAACTGATTTCATCTGGTCCGGCGGAAAGCCCGGCCTGCACATCGTTTAACGAAGCGGCGACGATCTGGATGTCGATCAGCGCCAGAAACATACCAAACGCCATAATGCTGAAAATCAGAAACTTGCGTGATGTCGGGTAATCCGCAGGCGAGAGCGTCGCGGCTGGCGTCAGGTTGGCAGACATATTGTGAAATCCCGGAGCTTGTTTGTATGATGGGTATCATATTAATATGATGTTCATCATGCAATGAGTGGAATTAAAAATGAGCGAAGCAACGACAGGAGAAGGGATGCCGGTCCCGGTAGAGAAGGTCAATAAACGATCTAAGCGGATCTTCGTGGTCAGCGGTATTGCGCTGGTGGTAGCCCTTGGCGGTGCGGCATGGTTACTGGCTGCACCCGCGTCAGAATCGACGGATGATGCGTATCTGACAGCGGATGCGACCCTCGTTGCGCCAAAAGTAAAAGGCTTTGTGTCGCAGGTGCTGGTGAATCATAACCAGCGGGTGCATGCCGGCGATAAACTGGTACTGATCGATAGCGAAGAGTTTACGGCGCGTCTGGCCGCTGCGCAGGGGGAACTTGAAGATGCCCGCGCGCAGGTGGCACAACAGGAAGCCGCATTGCTGAGCCAGCAGGCGCAGGAGCAGCTGGCGCTCACCCAAATCGAGGCCGCGCGCACGGCGATCCGTTCCTCGCTTGCTGAACAGCAACATGCAGAGGCCGAGCAGCAGCGTTATCAGTCGCTGGCGGTTAGCGGGGCCACGTCTCGTAACGATGCAGACCGGTATAAAACGGTGGCGGTGACGGCAGAGCAAACCTCTGCGCACGCCGCAGCTATGCTGGATGTCGCCCAAAATCAGGCAGCGGTAACACATGCACAGCGGGCAGAAATTCAGGCGGCACTGGCGCTGGCGAAGGCTGCTGTGGTGAAAGCGCAGGCAGCAAAAGCGCTGGCGCAGCAGGATCTCAATCACACCACTATTTTTGCCGCTGTTGATGGCGTGGCGGGCAACCGGCAGGTACAGATAGGCGATTACGTCACACCCGGTCAGCGTTTGATGACACTGGTACCGGAGCAGGGCATTTATGTAACGGCCAACTTCAAAGAAACGCAGACCGGCAGAATGCAGCCGGGACAACGGGCGGATGTGCATGTGGATGCATTGCCGGGCGTGACATTTCACGGTGAAGTCGACAGCCTCGCGCCGGGTTCTGGCTCAACGTTCGCATTGCTGCCGTTTGAGCCGGGCACGGGTAATTTCACCAAAATTGTTCAGCGGGTGCCGGTGCGTATCCGTCTGGACACCGGTCAGCCTGATTTAGCGGCGCTGCGCCCCGGATTATCGGTGGATGCACGCGTTTCGCTAACTGATCCTGTCAGGTAAACTATGACGGCAATTTTCTGATTATCAGGGTGTTACTATGCGCTACGAAAGTGAACATAAACCTAAAATCCGTGAGCGGATCGTGAAGGAAGCGGCGAAAGCCATCCGCGCCAAAGGGCCATTGCAGGTCAGCGTGGCAGGTGTGATGAGCAAAGCCGGCCTGACGCACGGTGGGTTTTATGCGCACTTTGCCTCAAAAGAGGCGTTGATTGAGGCGGCCATCGGGCAGATGTTTAATCAGGTTATGGCCCGCTGGGATAAAGAAAATCAGGGACTGACGGCGCAGAAGCAACTGGCAGGGTATATCGATTTTTATTTGTCGCCGTGGCACCGCGATAACCGTGCGCAGGGTTGTCCGGTATCGGCGCTGGCCTCTGAAACTCCCCGTATGTCGGCACCCTGTCAGGCAGAGTTTGCGCGTGGTATCGGACGTATCCGTGAAATGATTATCCGTCAGATAACAGAGATGGGTGTCGATGATCCGCAAACGCTGGCGATTTCGGTGAGTGCGGAACTGATGGGCAGTTTGTCACTGGCACGCTGTGAGCCGGACCGGCAGGTATCGGATGCCTTGCTGGAAAGTGCGAAGAAAGCGCTGAAGGCGCGGTTAAATTTGCCGGGATAATAAACTCTCAGAATCGCTCCCTCCCCTGCGAAGGGGAGGGTTG
>NZ_JAFMOT010000059.1:0-443 GCF_019049695.1 Rahnella perminowiae | reverse complement strand
AGCCGCCGCCGGTGATATGTGCCATCGCATGCAAGCTTGCGTTGCCCAAGGTTTTTTGCAGTTGTCCAATGGCTTTGACATAGATTTTTGTCGGTGCCATCAACACGTCTTTTAATGCTTTGCCGTCTAATTGTTCAGTGGCAACATCGGCACCGCTGACTTCAATGACTTTACGCACCAATGAATAACCATTTGAATGCACGCCGCTAGAGGCGATACCGATTAACACATCACTGTTGGCAACGTTTTTACCCGTGATAACTTCCGACTCTTCGACGACGCCCACACAAAAACCTGCCAAATCATAGTCGTCATCTTGATACATACCCGGCATTTCAGCCGTCTCGCCACCGATGAGCGCACAATTTGCCAATTTACAGCCGTCACCGATACCACTGATAACCGTTGCTGCGGTATCGACGTCCAGTTTTCCTGTGGCATAA
>NZ_JAFMOT010000061.1:0-444 GCF_019049695.1 Rahnella perminowiae | reverse complement strand
GGACCCCCTGCGAGCTCAACCGGGTCATGCTGATCCGCCTGCTCGGGGTCTTCGCCCTGGTCAGCTGGCTGTGGCTCGGCACGCGCAACATGAAGCTCGTTCCCACCCGCGGCCAGGCCGCTCTCGAGTACATGCTCGGCTTCGTCCGCAACACGATCGTGTTCGACACGCTCGGTGAGAAGGACGGCAAGCGGTTCCTGCCCATCCTGATGACGTTCTTCTTCCTCATCATCGGGATGAACCTCACGGGCATCATCCCGGGTCTGCAGATCGCGAGCACCGCCGTCATCGGCCTGCCGCTCATCCTGGCGCTGGTCGCGTACGTCATGTTCGTCTACGCCGGATTCCGCAAGCACTCCATCGGCTACCTGAAGAACGCCCTCGTCATCCCGGGTGTCCCGTGGCCGCAGCACATCATGCTGATTCAGCTCGAGTTCCTCTCGA
>NZ_JAFMOT010000063.1:0-445 GCF_019049695.1 Rahnella perminowiae | reverse complement strand
CAGCCAGGCTGGACTTCCATTGGCGCACGTCATGCCTCACCTTGTCGGTGTGGC
This sequence comes from Rahnella perminowiae, assembly GCF_019049695.1. NCBI lineage: Bacteria > Pseudomonadati > Pseudomonadota > Gammaproteobacteria > Enterobacterales > Yersiniaceae > Rahnella > Rahnella perminowiae. The sequence goes on along the minus strand of NZ_JAFMOT010000063.1, from coordinate 391 downwards.
TAAGGAGCGAACCCTTTCCGAGATCGACGTTGAGCGTCTCGCCTCCCACGACGCCGTCGTGCTGGCCTTGCCTCATGGGGCTTCCGGGCAGATTGTCCAGGAGCTTGTCAAGATGAATCCCGACCTTGTCATCGTCGATGCTGGAGCGGACTTTCGGTTGTTATCAGCGTCAGACTGGCAGCGTTGGTACGGCAGTGACCACGCTGGTACCTGGACGTATGGACTTCCCGAGCTGCCACGAGCTGAGGGCGGCTCGCAACGTGACATGCTGTCAGGTGCAACCCGCATCGCTGCGCCAGGGTGCAATGCCTCCGCGGTTGCCCTGGGACTGGCACCCCTCGTCGGCCTTGTTGACATTTCTCAGTCGACAGCCACCCTTATAGTTGGGACA
>NZ_JAFMOT010000062.1:0-445 GCF_019049695.1 Rahnella perminowiae | reverse complement strand
CTCAATATTACCGACAAAAGTAATGGTCGCCCCAAATTCCCCCAAACTGCGACAAAACGATAAAATAGCCCCGATCACAATCCCCGCACCCGACAGCGGTAATGTCACTTGGAAAAACGTCCGCAAACGGCTTGCACCCAGTGTCATGGCAGTTATTTCTAAGCGTTTATCGACCAACTCAATTGCCAAACGAACTGACTGTACCATGAGTGGAAAACCCATAACTGCCGATGCCAAGACCGCACCTTTCCAGTTAAAAGCAAGCTCAAAACCCATTCTTGTTAGGTATTTGCCAATTAAGCCTTCATTGCCAAATAGCACAAGCAAGATATAACCTGGTACAACTGGCGGCAATACAAGCGGTAAAAATACCAAAGTTTCAAATAACGATTTACCCCAAAAATCCTTACGAGCGAGCAACCACCCCATGCCAATGGCAGGGACA
>NZ_JAFMOT010000065.1:0-446 GCF_019049695.1 Rahnella perminowiae | reverse complement strand
CTAATTGGCGATCTTCGGTCTCATCCTTGCCGCGCTTGGTGGTGCCCGCCAGTGGGAAGGTCTCCATCTCACCATTGCGCAATCGGAACAACAACTCAGGCGATGCGCCGATGATTTTTTGGGCGCCAAATTTGACATAGTACATATGCGGTGACGGGTTGACTTCGCGCAGTTTACTATAAATTGGCATAGTATCGCCTTGGATGCGATAATGCGATTTGAAACCCACTTCACACTGGAAAATCAGCCCAGCTTTAATGTCTTCTTTGACTTTCATCACCGCTACCGCATGTTGCTCGCGGTTCATCCCATCGCCCAAGTGCTCAGCAGTGGGCTGCGTATAGTCAGGCGAAATAGCGTTCAATAATGACTTAATTTCGTCAATACGATTGCTTTGGTGGTCGGTATCGTAATAATAATAAAAAATTTCACCGGTCATCTTATCA
>NZ_JAFMOT010000064.1:0-446 GCF_019049695.1 Rahnella perminowiae | reverse complement strand
CAATTACCCAGTCCTGCCTCATGCACTTCAATGCCGACAAAGTTTCGTGTTGGGTCATTTTTTGCCATTTCCACCAAGCTTGTGCCCATACCAAAGCCAATTTCAAATGTCAAAGGCGCATCAGGGTTTGAAAATAGCTCACGCAAATTGGTTATACCACCGATATCCATTGCTTGAATTGCATCCAAATTGGGCTGGACAAAAAAATGGGCAAAGTCTGACTGTAACCCAGCTTCTGCCTTTTTGCCCACATGGGTTTTGCGCTTCATAAAAGTTTGAATGGCGCGATAGTGCGGGGATGAATCAGGGTTTTCATCACTCGGTTGAGGGCTAGTAGAGAGATTGGGAGAAAGGCATTGGGCATCGGTGCTAGCCGCATCGACTGTCTCAGAAGTTTGGGTATGTTGGGGTGTCATCATTTGCAAAAATCGTAGTTGGTGTGATAA
>NZ_JAFMOT010000066.1:0-449 GCF_019049695.1 Rahnella perminowiae | reverse complement strand
GCTCGCTAGCGCTTTCTACTGAGGCTACCAATGCGAGGAACTCGTCTTCATCTTGACCTACCTGCGCATCAATTGCGGTAAGCTCGGGCTTACCAGCGGTCAGTGTTCCGGTCTTGTCGACGACAATGGTATCGACTTTTTCCATACTCTCTAACGCTTCAGCATTTTTGATGAGGACGCCGTTTTGCGCGCCTTTGCCGGTACCACCCATAATGGACATCGGCGTCGCTAGACCAAGGGCACAAGGACAAGCAATAATCAGTACCGCAATCGCGTTAACCAAAGCATAGGCCATAGCGGGCTCAGGGCCGAATATCGCCCAGACAATAAAGGTAATGACGGAGCAAATAAGCACGATCGGTACGAACCACCCAGCTACCTTATCTACCAATTTCTGTATAGGTGCGCGGCTACGCTGGGCTTCAGCAACCATTTGTACAATTTTAGAT
>NZ_JAFMOT010000067.1:0-450 GCF_019049695.1 Rahnella perminowiae | reverse complement strand
TATCTATGCTGATGAAGCAGATTTAATCAATAAAATCGTTTTTGGTAAAACTCATAGAGAATGGCGAGAAGCGAACCCAAATTTACAAGGCAATCAGCGAGATTATGGCACAGTTTTGGATAATGCCATTATAGGCAATTTAGAAATGCAAAACGCTTTACTTATTAATGATCATATAACCCAAACGGAAAGAGAAATTAAACTTAGAGCAATAGAAAAAATGTTAAGAGAAAGTATGAGTAAATCTAAAGCTATGCAAAAACTTGAAGAAAAACCTCTACTTGCACAACTTCCTAATATGGGGGCTAATGATGATAAATAACCTCAAAGACAGCAGTTTTGATGATTGGTTATACGATGAAAACATTAACCACGAAGTAACCGCCATTGCGGTAAAGCGGATTATCGCATGGCAAATCAGCGAAAGCATGAAAGCCCAGCATATAACCA
>NZ_JAFMOT010000070.1:0-451 GCF_019049695.1 Rahnella perminowiae | reverse complement strand
ATATTGCCTTGTTGTCTAGGCTCCCCATTCACCGCCAGTGAAATATTCGCTTGTTGTATCTTAGCAACGCTAGCAACGGGATAAATTTCGCCAATGGGTGCCGAATAGTCAAACGCCTTGCCAATCTCCCACGGGCGACCCGATTTTTTCATTTCGTTTTGCAAGTCGCGGCGCGTCATATCGAGCCCCACGGCATAGCCAAAAATCAGCTCATGTGCCTGTGCTACACTCACATTAGCACCCGCTTTGCCAATCGCAACCACCAATTCTACTTCATAATGTAGCGCTTGCGTTTTAGTCGGATTAGGCAATTGGGCAACGCTATCGGGTCGAACCGCAACAATCGACTCACTGTCACCGGCTTTACAAAAGAAAAATGGCGGCTCACGGTCTGGGTCACTACCCATTTCTCGGGCGTGGTCGGCATAGTTGCGCCCCACGCAATACACAC
>NZ_JAFMOT010000069.1:0-451 GCF_019049695.1 Rahnella perminowiae | reverse complement strand
ATCAAATATTGTGCGATCATACAATTTCCTAGTTATAAAGTAGCGAGATATTAGCGTAGTGGGATATGACAGTCCTATCACTTTATGTTAAGACGAGGACCACAAGCGAGGATAGTATACCTCATACAGCAAGCGATTTTGACGATGTATTCACTTGAATTGACCGACTCATTTAGCTGACTTATTTAGCTGACTTATTTAACTCTAACCGATTAGACCCGCTGACATATTGATTAATGAGGCTAAAATTGCGGTATTAAAGAAAAATGATAACACACAATGAATGGTACCGATGATTCGACTTTGCTGGGTGTTGAAGGCGACATCCGCTGTTTGACCAGATGTGCCAATGATGTAGGAAAAATATAAAAAATCCCAGTAGGCGGGGTCGTCATCGTTAGGAAAATCTAGCATTTCTGTGTTTTTTTCTTCTTTAAGCAAGAAATACTCG